>NZ_JBDUCX010000165.1:0-15099 GCF_040003245.1 Chthoniobacter sp. | reverse complement strand
AGGAACTTGAACTCGCGCTCATTGGTCTGCGGATTCTGGTAGATGACCTCCGTGCCGGTGATGTCGCTCGGCATGAGGTCGGGCGTGAATTGAATGCGCTTGAACGACAGGTTGATGGTCTGCGCGAGCGTGGAAATGAGCAGTGTCTTGGCCAGGCCCGGCACGCCGACGAGCAGCGCATGCGAACGCGTGAAAATGGCGATGAGCAGCTCGTCGATCACCTTGTCCTGCCCCACGATCACTTTCGCGAGCTGATGCTTGATCATCGCGTGCGCGTCCTTGAAGTAATTGATCGCCTCGACGTCATTCTCCTCTTTCGCCGCGGCCGGTGGCGTGGGCGTGGCGGGGGATTTGGCGTTGCCCGGTGGAGGAAGGGAACTCATGGAGTTTGCAGTCGGAAGCGTCTGGGGTGAAGGTCGGGGTCACTGAAACACACGCCTTCCAGTTTGCCAATTTCCATCGTCCCCAGCGCACCGGTCACGGTGCTGCGGGAGCTGGAGATGCTGCTCCATACGCTGAGTATCTACGGGGCGTTCGGCATTACGGCCTTTGGCTGGGCCATGGGGCAGCTCTTCAATTGGGAGGTCGGTCCGTGGATGCCCTACTGGTTCTGCGCGGCGCTGCTCGTTTACAATGCGGACCGCCTGCGTCACGATCCCGCCGACGCGCTGAACATCCCCGTGCGCGAGGCCGCCGCCGCACGCCTGCGCGTCCTCAGCTTCATCGTGCTGATCCTCTCCGCGCTGGTGCTGCTGGTGCTCCCCATCGTACAGCGCGATTGGCTGACCCTCGCCCTCGTCCTCGGCGGCGCGCTGGTGAGCCTGAACTATTCGATCCCGCTCTTTGGTTTCCGCTTCAAGGACGTGCCGCTGCTCAAGACATTCTTCGCCCCAACCATCGTCACCGCCTCCGTCCTCGGCCTGCCGTGGCTGCACTTGGGCAGTGGCAGCACCGACCTTGCGACGCTCGCGATCGGCTCCCTGCGCTCGTGGGCCTTCCTCATGTTCAACATGATCCTCTGCGACCTCCGCGACCGCGGCGGCGACGAGGCCTGCGGCATCCGCAGTCTTCCGGTCGTCCTCGGGGACAAGGGCACGCGCTGGCTGCTGGTCGCGCTGCTCGCGTGCCTCGAAGCACTCGCGCTGGGGGCCCTGGCGCTTGCTTCCGATGCACATCGCCACATCTGGGCGATCATGTGCATCGTCGGGCCAATCTATCTCGGGGGAATCCTGCTCGCCGTGCGCCGGCCGCGCCCGGAGCGCTTCTACGAGTGGGTCGTAGAAGGGATGCTCTTCCTGCCGGCAGTCGCGGTCGTCGTCGCCGGCTGATTGCGTCCCAGGCTGGCCGCCCAGCCGCGGACGACCACCGCACCCAGCACCAGGCTTCCGCCCGCCAGACTCCATGGGCCGGGCCGTTCCCCCTGCGCGAGCGCGACCCAGAGCGGATTGAGAATCGGTTCGATCATCGGCAGGAGCACCGCTTCGAGCGCAGTCACGCGTTGGATGGCGATGCTGAAGAGCACGTAGGGCAGGCCGAGTTGCACCACACCGAGCACCACGATCATCCCGACTTGCGCCGAGGGCAGCGGATGACCGATGGCGAAGGGCAGGCCGATGACCGCCGTGAAGATATTACCGAGCAACAGCGCGCTGGCGGGTGAAGCGTCGCGCTCCTTGCGCAGCAGCACGATCATGGTGCCGTAAGACAGACCGCTGCCGAGCGCGCAGAGGATTCCCGAGAGCCCGCGCGGACTGAATTGATCGCGGAAGAACAGTGCGATGCCCGCGAGCGCAATCGCAATGCAAAGCCAGTCACTCCGCCGGGCACGCTCGCCGAGCAACCACGGGCTGAGCAGCGCCACATAAATCGGCCCCGTGTATTGCAGGAAGATCGTGTTGGCGGCGGTCGTGCGATCATTGGCGATGACGAAGAGCGTGACCGTGCCCGAGTAAGCCAGCGCGGCGCCGATCTGCGTCGCACTCCAGGTAAATCGCGGGCGACGCAGCCAGGCCAGCAGGACCACACAGCCGATCGCACTGCGCGCCCCGGCCTTGGCCATTGAGGGCCAGTCGATGCCTTTGATGAGCACACCGCCCAGGCTCCACATCACCGCGGTGGCGAGGAGCAGGAGGACTGCGGTGCGATGAGGAGACGACGAGCCGCGCTGCATACCTCAGTGCGCCTCGGGGCCGCCGGCGACCGCTGCGGATTCCGGGGACGCCAGCGCGTGCGCCACGGCCTCGCCCAGCTTTTGCATGGTGAAGGGCTTGGCCAGCAATTCGACAAAGCCCATGCGTTCCGCCTCGCCAGCCGTGAGGCGTCCACCGTAGCCGGTGTAGAGAATCGCGGGAAAGCCGGGACACATCCGCCAGATGCGGCGCGCGAGTTCCACGCCATCGAGCTTGGGCATGGCAAAATCGGTCAAGAGGAGGCGGTAGCGCTCCGGCTGGGCGGCAAATGCTTCCGCGGCAGCCAGGGCATCGGTATAACTCTCCACGGTGTAGCCGAGCCGCTCGAGCATCGCGCGCGAGACTTTGAGGACGACCGCTTCGTCGTCCACGAGCAGGATGGCGGCATCGCTGGCGGCGGGAGCAGACACCGCCAGCGTTGATGACTCACCCGTGGACGGAGCGGGCGATTGATCCGTGACCGGAAAGTAAATCTGAAAGACCGTGCCGTCCGCCGGCTCACTTTCCACGGTGATATGGCCGCCATAGGCCTCCACGATGCCATGCACGACCGAAAGTCCCAGGCCCGTACCATGTCCGATGGCTTTGGTGGTGAAGAACGGATCGAAAATGCGGCTCAACGTCCGGTCGTCCATTCCGCGGCCGTCGTCGCTCACCACCAGCCGCAGGTAACGGCCCGAGGGCACGCCATCGACGGGTGCCTCCGCTTTCACCCGGCACTCCTGCGCACCAATGCGAATGTGGCCGGTCTGGGCGCCGATGGCTTGCGCCGCGTTCGTCCCGAGATTCATGATGATGCGCTGCACTTGCGCCGCGTCACCGAGGATGGGCGGGAGTTTGTCCGGCACATCGGCCTGCAATTCGATCATGGCGGGCAGGCCGGCCCGGAGAAGTTGCACGGCCTCACGCAGAATCGGCGCCGGGTCGAGCGCCGTCTTCTCCACCGCGCGCCGGCGGCTGAAAGTGAGGATCTGGCTGACCAGTTCCCGCGCCCGTCCGGCGGCGGCAGCGATATCATTGACGATTTCCCGCTGGCGGGAGGCCGCCGGCAACTCGGCCTGGAGCAATTCGGCATTGCCGCCAACGCTGGTGAGCAGGTTGTTGAAATCGTGCGCGATGCCCCCGGCGAGCCGGCCCAGGGCATCCATTTTCTGGGCTTGCTGGAGCTGCATCTCGAGCTCGGCCTGGGTTTTCTGCGCCTGCAGCTTTTCCTCCTGAAGACGAATGTGCTGCTGCTGGCTGCGCCAGACGACGAAACCGACGGCAAAAACGAGCGCCGCCAGGCACAGAGCGCGGAACCACCATTCCTGCCAAAAGAGCGGATGCACGATGAGCACCACGGAAGACGGTTGCTCGACGAAGCGCCCGTCCGTCCCGATGGCCCGCACCGAGAAGCGATATTTTCCCGGCTGGACATCGTAAAAGCGAATGACGCGCTCACTGCCCGCATCGCGCCACACGTCGTCGAAGCCCTCGAGCGTATATTGGAAGCGCGCGTAGTCGGGCTTGCCGAGGGAAGGCACCGAGCAGCGAATGGTCATGTGCCGGGTGCCCGCCGGAATATCGATGCGCTCGCGGTTCGCCGGCGTCACTACGACCGCCGCCAACTCGGCGCGAATTTCCTCGATGCTCGCGGACGGCTCAAAGACCGCCTGGGTAATATCCTGCGGATGGACGGAGATCGCACCCTTGTGAGTCGCAAACCAGAGCTGGCCGTCGGAGGCCTTGAAGGCCACCGGTTGGTAGCCGCGGCGGCAGGCATCGGAGGGCAGACCGTCGGCACGATTGAAGAGCTGAAGCTCAAGGCGGCTGGCCTGTTTCTCCGCTACCGCATCGAGCGAAGCATGACTGATGCGCACGATGCCTTTCTCCCCACTCACCCACAGATAATCGCCCTCCTCGAGAAAGGCCCCGGCGGAGGTGATGGGCAGACCGTGCGCCGCGGTATAGAGAAAGGCGTGCCCCTTGTGCAGGCGGAGCAAACCCTTCGTTTCCGCGCCAATCCAAAGCGCGCCCGCGTGATCCACGAAAAGACCGAGCAGATTGGTTCGCGTGCTCAACGCGGGCAACGGCACGAGTTCCAGGCTCCCCTGCCTCGATCGCGCCAGCCCCTCTTTGCCGACAAACCACATCGTCCCCTCGTGATCCTCGGCGATCGCGCGCACACTCGTGAGCACGGGCGCGGTGCCGGGTTGGAGCCGGGTGAAGTTCCCATTTTCGCGAACGGTGATGCCATGGTCGTGCCCGATCCACAATCGGCCATGCGAGTCTTCGAAGAGCGCACGGATCAACTCGCCCTTGAGCGTGTCGGCGGGCAAAGGCACCGCTTTGTCCCCCTCCATTCGAAACAGCCCCTTGCTCGCCACGGCGGCGATCATTTCGCCATCATGCGTGCGTAAGAGTGACGTAATGCGTTGCCGGCGGCCCAGCGTCCCATCGGCGGTAGTCATGAGCGCTGGCGGCGTTTCTCCACCGACGCGACGCAGACCACTACCCTCGGTGCCGACCAGAATCCGGCCCCCCGAGTCTTCGCCCACGCTATTGATGAGCGCACCGGCGAGTCCACCCAGCTGGCCAAACCACGCCGTGAAGGGGCGCGGCTTGAAGCGGGCCAACCCGGCGCCATCCGTCCCGACCAGCACGTTGCGCTCGCGGTCCTCGAAAAGAGAAATGATCTGCGGCGACAGGGAATCCGCGCTATGCCCGGCCTTCACAACCCGCCCATCGGTCGTCCAGATGCGCAGTCCTTTGGTCGCGCTGCCGCCCCAGACATTGCCGTGAAAATCCTCAAGCAGGACCAGGTCTTCGCTGAGAAAACCCTCGGGCCGCACCAGCGTCGCCACCACGGTATCGCCGACATACTTCCGCACCTCTTTCGAAGTCGCGATCCAGACTCCGGACTCGCGCGCCGGCGCGGCGCCGTGAAACCCGGAACCTCCCGCTGAGGTGACCAGCTTCCAGCCATCCGCCTCCTCGCGCCAGACGTGACTTGGGCTGGTCAGCCACAACTTTCCCGCCGGATCGAAGACAGCCTTGAGCGGGGGACGAAAATCGCCCGGCAATTCGGGCAGCGCGACCGGCTGGAAAACTCCGTCGGAGAACTGCATGAGCTTCGAGGCCCCACTGAAGATCAATCGCCCGCTGGCGCTTTCGGCAATCGATTCGACGAGAAAATCCCTCCAGCCGTGGGCCTGCCGATACTCGCGCCACGCGACTTGATCGAAGGAGAAAAGCCGTCCCTCGGTCGTGGCGGCCCAGAGCCGTCCGGCGGAATCTGCAAAGACCTTCGTCCCCTTGGGTACATTCGGAAGTCCGGGGGAGTTCCTGCCGGAAAAAATGACCGCACGCACGCCGTCGAAGCGCACAAAGCCGTCGTTGGCCGCCAACCAAACGTAGCCGTCACGAGTCTGGGCGATCGAGCGGACGGTGGTAGGCAGGAGGCCATCCGCGGTTTCCCAGACGCGCAACAGAAAATCCTGCTCCAACCCTTGGGTGGTACGTTCGTTGACCGCGACATCCTGGCCACGCAGGTGCGCCGCCAAAAAGGCGAACCAAAGGACGAGATAGATAGCGACTCGTGGGTTACGTATTCTCACCACAGGGAATGAATTACGCGGAAACCCTAAGGCCGACTCGCTTCCAGCGCACGTCAGCGACACAAGAAAGAGCGCTTTTCTCTGTAAAATTTGGTCTCAACAGGGGTGTTCATGGGTCGTAGGGGCTGCCCCGGCTTATAATGCACAAACAGTGCCTGATACGGCCGGAAAGGCACCCCTGGCCCGGAGGCTGGGTCGCATCGCTTTTGACTCTCCCCCACCAACTCCTAGACTCAGCGCACATGGCCTACGATTCCTTTTCTGCTTTCGTCGCCGCGCTGGAGGGCGCGGGCGAATTGAAACGCATCCCCTTTGCGGTCGCCACGGAGCTCGAAATAACGGAGATCGCCGACCGGGAGATGAAATCACCGGGAGGCGGAAAAGCGCTGCTCTTTGAAAAGCCGACGGTCAATGGCAAGGCGTCGTCCTTCCCGCTGGCGATCAATACGATGGGTTCGCAGCGACGTATGGCGATGGCGTTGGGCGTGGATCACGTGGACGACCTGATGCGGCAAATGGAACTGATCTTGAAGGCGAAGCCGCCGACCTCGCTCAAGCACGCCTGGACGCTGGCCATGCAGGGGCTCGATCTGCTCAACGCCAAGCCGAAGCACGTGCGCAGCGGGCCGTGCAAAGAGGTGGTGCACAAGTTCTCCGCCGCCGAAGCAGCGAAGCCGCCCTCCCTCCCCACCCTGCTCGATCTGCCGATCCTCCAATGCTGGCCGCAGGACGGCGGACGGTTCATCACACTGCCGTGCGTGCACACGCGCGACCCGGATACCGGGGAGCGCAACCTCGGCATGTATCGCCTGCAGATTTACGACGACCGCACGACCGGCATGCACTGGCAGGTCCACAAGGTCGGTGCGCGGCACGGGCGGCGATATTATGAGAAGGGCGAACGCATGCCCGTGGCCGTGACGCTCGGCGGCGACCCGGCCTACACCTTCGCCGCGACCGCACCGCTGCCGGATGGGCTGGACGAGATCCTCTTCGCGGGCTTCGCGCGCAAGAAATCGGTCGAACTCGTGAAGTGCGAGACGGTCGATCTCGAAGTGCCGGCGGACGTCGATTTCGTGCTCGAGGGTTATGTCCAGCCGGGAGAGATGCGGGCGGAGGGGCCGTTCGGCGATCACACCGGATTCTACACCCCGCTGGACGACTATCCGGTGTTTCACCTCACCGCGATCACCCACCGCAAAGAGGCGATTTACCCGGCGACGATCGTAGGCATTCCGCCGATGGAAGATTTCTACATGGGCACGGCGAGCGTGCGCGTCTTCCTCCCAGTCTTCAAAATGAACTTCCCGGAGATCGTGGACATCGCGCTGCCCGCGGAGGGCGTCTTCCACAACCTGGTCTTCGTCAGCATCCGCAAGCAGTACGCGTGGCAGGCTTTCAAGATCATGCACGGGCTGTGGGGGATGGGGCAGATGATGTTTTCCAAATACATCGTGGTCGTGGACGACGATTGCGACGTGCACAACACCAGCGAAGTGCTCTTTCGCCTGTGCGCGAACACCGACCCCCAGCGCGATTCGACGTTCATCAAGAACCCGACCGATGCGCTCGATCACGCGCAGAGCACGGCATGCATCGGCTCGCATCTCGGGATCGACGCCACGCGCAAGCTCCCCGGCGAAGGGTATCACCGCACGTGGCCGGAACTGCTGAAGATGGACCCGGCAGTCAAAGCGCGGGTGGACGCGCTGCTCGCGACGGGGAAATGACGACGCTGATTACGGATTGATGAAGATCCGACCTGTCGAGGGATCCTCCACCTGTGCGCCACGCGGGATGCCGCGGACGTCGATCCGGTTGTAGGGCGAGTACGGACTGACGACGAAACCGTCGCGGTGTGTCAGGCGGCCCACGGGATAGCGGGTACGGTCGTCGCGGTAATCGCGATCGCCGGGCCGGCCGTCGTAGTAGCCGTCCTCGTAAGCCCGGCGGCGCTCGTGCTGGACGGCCTTGCCAATGAGATAGCCGCTCCCGGCGCCGATGGCCGCGCCGACCAGTGCCTGGTCGCCCCGCCCGTGGAGCGATCCGCCAATGACGGCACCCGTCGCGGCGCCGAGCAGGGCGCTCTCCCCGGGAGTATCGCAGCCGGTGAGAGCAAAGGAGGCGAGCAAGGTGAGGGAGATGAAGGGAACGAGCTTATTCATGAGCGGGTGGGACTTATTAACTGAATCGGACGGAACGCAAGGCCCGGTTGTTCAAAGGAATCTCGCGCGCAAGACCGCGCCGGTGATGAGGCCGAGCTTGCGAAGGCGGCCGAGGCTGTAGCGGTGGCCGAAGACGTGGAAGCCGTCGCGCTCCATGCGGTCGAGCAGGCGGCGATAGATGGCGTGCATGATCTCGGCAGCGACGAGGGCGCGGCGGTCGCTCTGCGGCAGCGCCTTCCGGGCGGCGGCGTAGAAGCCGCGGGCGCGATCGGCCTCGAAATGCATGAGGGCGAGGAAGGCTTCATTGTGCCGGCGGGCGGCGAGGTCGTCGGGCGTGTAGTGGAAACGCGCGAGGTCTTCCCGTGGGAGGTAGATGCGGCCGCCGTTGGCGAAATCCTCACCGACATCGCGGAGGATGTTGGTGAGTTGGAGGGCGAGGCCGAGTTGCTCCGCGTACTCCTGCGTCAGCGGATCGCGGCAGCCAAAGATTTCGATGCTGATGAGCCCGACGACACTGGCCACGCGATGGCAGTAGAGCCGCAGATCGTCCCACGTCTCGTAACTCGCGCCCGTGAGATCCATCTCCACCCCGGCGATGATCTCGTGGAAATGGCTGGCCGGGAGATGATACTTCGCGATGAGCGCGCGAACCGGCAGGGCGAGCGTCGATTCACCCGCGACGGGCTCTTGCACCGCCCGCTTCCATTGATCGAGCGCGGCGCGGCGCTCCTCGACGGTCTGACCCGGATCGTCGGCGATGTCATCGATCACGCGACACCACGCGTAGAAGACCGTGATGTCTTCGCGGCGTTTGCGCGGCAGCGAGACGAAGGCGAGGGCGAGGTTGGATTTGCTCGCGCGGGTGATGGCCTGCGCCTCGGTAGTCGGCGCGCTCATCCGCAGGTCTCCGGCAGACATTCCGAATCGCGGGCGATGACCCCGTCGCTGATATCCAGCACGCGATCACCAGCCTGCGTTTTCAAATCCATCGACGCCGTGGCAATGATCGCCGTGCCGAAAGTCACGGCCGCTTTGCGCAGCAGATCGGCGAACTCCTCCAACTCCGCTCCCGCAAGCATGCCGTCGAGATTCTCCACGAGCAGCGCCGCGGGCTCATTCACCAGCCCGCGCGCGATAGCCACCCGGTACTGCGCCGGCGCCTCGAGATCCTCGACGCGCGCCTCGACCGCCCCGGCGAGCCCGACGAATTCCAGGATGGCTTCCGTGCGCCGGCGCGCCTCGTCGGGATCGACCTGGGATATCTTGAACAGCGGCATGGCGACATTCTCGATGACACTGAACGAGCTGAGCAGAAAGGGCGCGGCAAACGCGAAGCCGAGCCGCTGCGTGCGCAACTCCGTGCGCACCTCTTCATCGAGGCTACAGGTCGCGCTGCCATTGATCAGCACCTCTCCTTCCGCCGGATGCTCGAGCAGACCCGTGAAACGAAAGAGCGCGGTTTTTCCACTGTCACTCGCGCCCCGCAAAATGTGCAGCCGCCCCGTGGAGAACGCCGTGGAGATACCGCTGACGCTCGTGCCGTCGGCACAAGTGCCGGAGACACCGCGCAATTCCAGTGGGCTGGTGGCGGGCAGGTTCAAAGTGCGTGGGGGTGGCGCCTTGGAATGGTCATCGGGCAACAGCGGACATCGCGGTCAAAAGAGCACCCCCTGTTCCATCGCGCCTTCGGGCGTGGGCGTCTGTGGGGCGTCACCGTGTTTGTAGTAGCAGACCCAGCTCGCGAGCAACCAGGCAGCGACGAAGCCGTTTACCCAGGGCACGATGAAGCTCCACGCGATGCCCAGCGAAGTGCCATCGCCCAAGCCGACCTGGACGAGATTGAGGAAGACCAGCGTGAGAAAGAAATGCATCCCGGCCACGACGAGGAACCAGCCGAACGACCACCAATGCCGGCTGAGGAAACGCAAGTGGTCGTGCAGGGCCTTGCCGAGCGATTCGCTATGAAAGGTGAGCGTGATCTGCATGGACGCAAAGATCAGCAGAATGCCAGTAATGACGCCCCGGGCGATCCGCAAACGGGCATCGATCAACGGGACCTCGTGCGGGAACATGCCCTGGAAGGCGGCGAAGTTGTTCAGGATGAGCGGGAGATGGATGAACGCGCTGCTCAAGACCATGACGAGCACGGCCCAGCGCACCACATAGCTGAAGCGGCGGATGGCGAAATCGACGAGGTGCTGCTGGGTGAAGGTCAGGCCGCGCACCCAGCAATACGCGATGAGCATGAGGCCGATCTGGATGCAGACACCAACGAGGTATTCAAAGAGGAACGCCAGCCAGTCGGCCACCGGCGCCCATTGGAACCAGTTTTCCAACGCGGCTTGCTGCAAGCCGAGGAGCTGCGGAGCCGCATAGAGAAAGGGTTTGGCGAAGGCCGCCAGCGCGCAGACCACGATGCCACCGTGCAAGGCCGCGCCCCAAACGCCGAAGCGCTTGCGCAGCGCGTGCCAGAGCACCCCATGGTGCCCATCCCAGTTGACGAGGAACAGAGCCGCCGCCAGTGCGGAGAGAGGGAAGGTCGTGACGAGCAGATTGAAAATACCGGCCACACTTTCCAGCGCGGGCAACGCACTGTCGCGGACGACGGCGTGCAACGCGTGCGGCGGCAGGTACCACAGCGATTCCGGCGAGCCATACAGCCAGAACATCGGATCGCGCCACGCCTCGCGCATCCAGACAAACGTCGGCCGAACCGTGGGCGGCAGCACGCAGAAGAAGTAGTAGCGAAGCGCGAGCTGAAAGAGCGCGTAAGCAAAGCCGAAACTGCCGAGCGTGAACCACAGCACCTTGTAACGCCGCACGGCGCGCAAACCGTCGCGCAGGTTCGTGCGCACAGGATTGGTGAACATCACGAGCAGGTATCCCACGAGCGATCCGAGCAGCAGCCATCGCAGGGGGATGGCAGGCAGGACAAACGCGACCGGGGCAGACATGCAGTTGTAATTAAGCCGCCCCTGCGCGAAAGGGAAGCGCGGCGGGGTGGTTTCTTGCTCTTGCTGCTCCATCGCCGCCGCCGGCGCTAGCGACCCGATCGACCGGCGCGACTACGCCTCCTGCCGGCGGGCGTTGACCGGGGCGCTGGGTTCCTCGGCCAGGGCGAGTCTCCAATTGCTGCGCGGAGCGTAGGCGAGAATCATCCCGCCGGTGATCATGAGGAGCGTGGGGATCGTGTGCTTGGGATAAAGCGCGAAGGCGTCCTGGATGCCGGCGTGGGTTTCCATCTCCATTTCGCGCATGGTGAAGGTGCTCTGCGTGTGCTCGGCGAGGCGCGCGTCGCTTTGTTGCATGACCCGCCGGCTGACGACGTGGCTAAAGATGGGGATAATGATGAACAGCCACAGGAAGCCGGCGAGGAGGAGGGCGTAGCCCAGAAAGCGCGCCACGAACAGCAAGGGATTGAGCTTGGAGTTTTTCATTGGTGATTTCGTCCCGCCTGAGGGGCGGACGGGAGTGTGGGGTTGATGCGGCGTCCTGGGCGGGGACGCTGCAGATTCGATCACCGAAATGGAGCAATTGCCGTGCGAGTTGCCGATCACTCCCACTGCGAATTCTTGCAACCCATGTAGGCAATGAGCAGGCCGAGGAGCACGTGGGTCATGAGCACCCAAAAGCAGAGGTCCGCCGGGACCAGCGTGGTCTGGGTCACGGAGAGCACGGCCTCGTAGAAGCGCGTGTCGTGCATGGTCTGGATGAAGCCGGACCAACCCCAGTAGGACGCGATGAACGGCCGCGTGAGCCAGCTCAGCGCCTTGGGCAGCGCGAGCACGGCGCCGGAGAGCGGAAGCTGAAAGCCGACGAGGTAAATCGAGACGAGCGAGGCTTGCTCGGCGGTCTTCATGAGGCTGGAGATCGCGAGGCAGATGGCGGTGAGCGCGGCGTTGACGAAGATGAGCAGCATGACCTGCGTCGCCGGGTTGCCCTTGAATTGCACGACGTAGTTTACGAAGACGCCCATCCAGATGGATTGCGCGAGGACGAGCACGCCGAGGTAGGCCGCCTTCGAGGCCACGTAGGCGGACGGGCGCACGCCGGCGAATTTCTCCTTCTCGAAAATCAGTCGCTCGCCGGCGATCTCGCGCGCGGCATTGTTCGAGCCCATGAGCGCGAGGAGGATGACCTGGAACATGATGAGCCCGGAGACCAGGCTGCCGGTGTGGACCAGCTCCTGCCGCTGCTGGAACTCGTTCTTCATCTGCTCGAGAAAATTGCCGGAGATGACGCCATTGAGATTCTTGATCTGCGGCAGGCCATCGAGGGCGAAGATGACCACGAGAATGGGAAAGCCGAAGAGCAGGGCAAGCTGCAGCCAGAGCTGACCGCGATCACGGAAGAAAATCTTCCAGCGCCGCGCGAGCAAGACGCTGAACTGGCTGAGCGCGCCCGGCGTGCCGGGATAGTCCAGCTTCCGGCGTGTCTCGACCTCGAGCTTTTCGTCGCTCACCTTTTGTGTCTCCACCCCGGCCTGGTCCTTCTCCGGCTCTTCCTCGTCGAAGCGCGCCTTCTTCAACAACTGCTGGAAACGTTCCTCGGTATCCTCGCCGCTCGCGGGCACGTCGGAAACTTCCTCGAGCGCCACTTCGTCCGCGTCGTCGCGCAGGCTGTCGATGCCATAGCTCGACCGGTGCTTTTGCCACGAGCGATGCCAGTCCGTCGGCTTGCGCTGGGCGAGCCGCGGGAAAAGTTCCTCAGGCTTCGCCACGTCGAAATAGTGGAAGAGCGCCGTCGCCGGCCCGTGATAGGCGAGGTGGCCCTGGTAAAGCACGACCACGCTGTCGTAGAGATCCACGTGCCGCAGGCTGTGCGTGACCGAGAGCACGATGCGATCGTCGCGCTGCGCGATCTGGTGCATGAGGTTGGCGATTTCGTCCTCCGCCTTGGGATCGAGGCCGCTGGTCACCTCGTCGCAGAGCAGCAGATGCGGCGAACTGACCATCTCCAAGGCCAGCGCGAGGCGTCGCTTTTGTCCGCCGGAAAGCACCTTCACCTGGCGGTCCGCGATCTCCTCGAGGCCCACTTCGCGCAGGATCTGCTCGAGCCGCGCCTCCTGCTCTTCCCGGCTCAGTCCGCTCACTCGCAGGCGCAGCGTGCTTTCCACGCTTTCCCACACGGTCAGCAGATCGTAGGCGATGCTGAACTGCGGCACGTAGCCGATCTCGTGCGGGTCCATGTCGCCATCCTCGGAAAGGTCGCGCCCCTCCCATGACACATGGCCCAGCGACGGCTCGCGCAGGCCGGCGATCACCTTGAGCAGGGTGCTCTTGCCACAACCGGATGGGCCGAGAATGGCGGCAAAATGTTTCTTCGGGAAACGCACCGTCAGTTCCGAAAGCAGAAGCTGGTCGTCGGGGGCGTTGCCCAGCTGGAGGGAGACTTCCTTGAGTTCGAGCATGGCGGGGTGAGCGTTGTGGATTGACGCGGCTTTGTCAGTGGTAAAAGTGGTGGATGGCCGTTTCCTCCCGCCCTCGCAACCGACGCCCCAATCCGTGGCTCCGCTTCGTCATCTGGGCGATCCCGATATTTTGCGTCCTGCTCATCGTGGGTTTCTTCATCGCGAAATCAGCCATCGATTCCTATCTGCACAGCGATAGCTTCCGGCAATTCGTCTCCAAGAAGGCCGGGGACACCCTGCACGCCGATGCCGAGCTCGCCCCGCTGAGCTTCGCCGGCTCGACCGTCTTCGCCGATGGCTTCACGGCAAAGGGCGGGCCGGACGCCGCTTTCTCCGATTTGCAGATCGAGCAGATCCGCACCGAGATCAGCCTGCGGCGGTTTTTCGAGAAGGTCTGGCAGGTCGAGCAATTCGACGTGCAGCGCATTCGCGTGGACCTCGATGGGCCGCGGATCAACCGTCCCATGGAACCCGCGGCGTCGCCGCTCAATGCGCCGGCAGCCGAGAAAAACGACGGCAACCCGAACAGCGGCTGGCTGCCGAACCGGGTGGAGATCGGCAAGGCCGTGGTCCACGACACCCAATTGACATGGAAGGGTGGCGGTCTGCGCGGCACCGCGTTTGAGATCGAGCCACACGAAGGCGGATGGCAAATCGCCGGGCAGGGCGGCACCATTACCTACGGCAAACTGCCGCCGCTCAATGTGGGCGACCTGCACTTGCGCTATCGCGCGCCTTCGCTGTTTGTGACCAGCGCGGAACTCCGCCAGCCGGCCGGCGGCTCGCTCCAGGCCACGGGAGAGATCGATTTCACCCGCCAGATGGATATGCGCCTCAACCTCGTGAACATCGGCATCTCGCCGTATCTCTCCGACGACTGGCGCCTCAAGGCCAAGGGCAACCTCTCCGGCGAGGTCAACGTCCACAGCGCGCTGCCCACCCGCGGCGGACCGCAACTTTCCGGCTCGCTCAAACTCTCCCAAGGCGAACTGACCGCGCTCCCCTTGCTGGATGAAATCGCCACCTTCACGCACACACTGCAATTCCGCCGGCTGAACCTGAACACCGTCTCCGGCGATTTCACCCAGGACGACACGCGCTTGAGCGTGAAAAATTTCGTCGCCGAGTCCGATGGACTCATCCGCATGGAAGGCGCGTTTGTGATCGAGAATGGCCTGATCGATGGCACCTTCCAGGTGGGCGTCACGCCCGCCAGCTTGCAATGGCTCCCCGGCTCGCAGGCCAAGGTTTTCACGGATGCGCACGGCGGCTATGTCTGGGCGCCGATGCGTCTCACCGGCCCGGCCAACAAGCCGAAGGAAGACCTGTCGCCCAAGCTCATCGCCGCCGCGCAGAACGCGGTCATCGAAGGCGTGCAGGACGCCGCGGGGCAGGCAGTGAAGACCGGCAAGGATGCGGTCAAGAACGCGGTGGATTTGTTCCTGCCGCTGGTGAAGTAGTGGCCAGCCGCACCCGAGAAGCGGGTAGTTGAACCACGAAGGCACGAAGGCACGAAGGAAGGTCCGGCAACTCCGGCCCGGATGGTTAACCACAAACAAAGGCACGAAGGCAGCAAAAGTCCTGCATCGGGACCCTTCCCATTCCCCCTTCGTGCCTTCGTGCCTTCGTGCCTTCGTGGTAAAAAGAGAGGGATCGCAATGGCGCTGCTTTCGCTTCGTTCCTCAAAAATTGCGCACCTTGAGCGGGCTTGACTCACCTTGACCCGCCTTGATTGGCCT
>NZ_JBDUCX010000164.1:0-15110 GCF_040003245.1 Chthoniobacter sp. | reverse complement strand
AAGTTCGAGCTACTTTACTCCCCATGATAGCCGCGCCAGGTCCAGACGAGGGTATCGGCCAGCGTCTGGTTGAAGACTTTGCCGTCGCAGTGACCGGTGGCTTTGCTGAAGACGAAACGGTGGTGATAGCCTTTCGCCGTCAAGGCGGCGGAGGTGCGCCGGCCGGCCATGACCCAATTGTGAAATGTTTCCTCGGGGTCCTTATTGCGCAGGTCGTTTTCCGAACAGTGGGTGAAGATGCGCAGGGGCTTTTTCTCGCTCTTCTCGATGAGCTTCAGCTCGGAATGGTAGTCCCAGGCGCCGTGCGGAAATTGCGCCTGCTCCGCGGCGTCGTCGTCCTGCTGGGCGACGAAGGTGCCGGAATAGGCGATGATGCGACGAAAGAGATCGGGGCGGAACCAGCCCATGGAGAGGGCCGCGGCGCCGCCGGAACTGCAGCCGATGACGGCGTGGCCCCACGGATTTTTGGTGAGAGCGAAGTGGGGATAGGCGGCCTTGAGGTCGGCATTGGCGAGAACGGCGGGAAGCACTTCTTCGGCGATGAAGCGGGCGAGGCGGTCGGACATGGTGTCGTACTCGAGGCCGCGCTCGCTGTTCTTGCCATCGTTGCCGCCGTTCTCCACGGCGATGGCGATGAAGGCGGGGAGCTTACGATTCACATCCTTGGAAATGGTGAGGTTATCGAGGGCGTTGCGCACGAGCTTCAGCGAGCCAGGGCCATCGTGGATGATGAGAAAAGGCGCGGCGGTGCCGTCTTTGTAGGCCGCAGGGACGTAGACGAAAATTTTGCGCTCGGTGCGCACCGGTTTCTTGTCGGGCTCAAGGGTCTTGTCGTCGCCGCGGAAGATTTTGCTGTCCGCGAGCTTCATGGTGAACTCGAAGGATTTCCCCTTGGGATTGCCGAGGTCGGTCAGATCCTTGTCGACGGTGTAGTCGGGGCCGATGGTGAATTCGCCGTCACCTTCGGAGCTGGTGACCTCGGTGTAAGTTTCGGCGGCCCGGGCGGGATGAGCCGTGAGGCCGAAGAGGGTGACGAGGGAAAAGAAAACGCGGAGGGCTGCGGGGAGGGAGTGACGCATAGGCAGTGGTATGCGGAAAACCAAAGCACGGAGCAATCCATTAACTCCCCTGCCCCGCCGCCATTCCGTAACGCCCTCGGGACAGCAGTGGCCGATCACAGCGACTGCGTCACGCGCTCCCGGCCCCCTAAAAAAAACTCGCACCTTAAATCGGCTTAATGGGGCTTAAGGCACCTTAAATCGGCTTCTTTTTCTTCGCCCGGAGCGCGGCGTTCATGGAGTTGGTGGTGGATGGCTTTCGGTCGTCGGGCAATCTTGCCGTTGCAGGTGGTCATGGGAGTCAGAGGGTGGATGATAGCTGCCGTTTTTTTCGGGTGGGATCGGGTGGGATCGAGTGGGATTGCCTCTGTAAAAGAAGGTGGGATAGCGGTAGGATCGGGGTGGGAGGAAGAGTGGGATCGCACTGGGAGCGGCGATTTCCCGATCGTCGACGGAGCCATCGCACGTGGCACCATTTTTTCCCGAAAGGGCATCGCTGACGCGCCACCCCGGCGACCGGGAAAAAGTGTCTGTGCAAACGTGTTGGGTTGGATCTGTCTTCACGATCCCATGGAACCATAACTTGCCCGAAAAAGTGCATGGCCCCATTGGTTCCATTGGCTCCATTGCGGAAAATTCACTTTGCACGCCTCAAAACCGGGGTCGCAGGAGCAGGATTCTCCCCTCGGGCGCGTGAGGACAAGGCCAAAGCGATGGGCGCTTGACTCCTTTTCATCCGTTGGAACGGAGGGTAAACTCGGCGTCATGAGACGAACTTTCGTGCAGTGCGCGGAGCTGTTGCTGGAACCCGGCGCAGATGCGGCCGCGCCCGGTGGCGCGGTGACGCTGGCCCTGTGCGGGAGCTGGGATCATGCCGGGGCGTGTCGCTGGCCGCATGAGACGGCAGCAGCGTGGGACGAACGGCAGGGGCGGTTGCGTGTGGTTTTTGCAGCCGAGGCGGAGGACGAAAATCACATCCGCACTTTGATCGAGCAGGCCTTGGCCGGCGGCGAGTGCGTGGGACCGGACGGGAAGCGCAGCCACTGGACGGTGACAGAGCACAGCGCTGGGGTGCTCAGCGAAAGTGAGGAAGCCTTGGGAAGCACGATCGCCGAATCGCGGGGCGGAGTGTAACGCCAAGACCGCTCTACTGCTTCAGGGGCGTGCCGAAGACTTTTTCAGGCGGTGCGGGATTGTCGGACCCGCATTGCTTTGCCCAATACGCGGCCTGTTCTTTCGTCGCATCCGTCGGGCCTTTGATCAATGAAGCGCGGCGATTGGCAATGTGGTAGGAGTAAACCTTCAGCGGTTCGTGCCGGTCGATGCGGTAGATGATTGTCACCTGATCCGAGTCCTTGGACCACTTCGCGCAGTAGGCGTCGGCGCCGGTGTCGAGGAACTCGCCGATTTCTTCCAGCGGGCCGATCTTTTTCCCGGTGACGGCGTCGGTGAGATAAATGTGGAAACGCTCCTCGCGCGCTTCCGATCCGCCATGGGCGGTGATGGCGTACTTGCGATCGGGGGAGAGGCCTTTCTCGATGGTGACGTATTCATTTGCGCCGTACTCGTAGGTGGACGTGGCGAGGGCGAGGGTGCTGGTGCTGGTGGTGAGAACCAAGGCGCACCGCAAAACGAAGCGTCGGGCGATTTTCGACATGGGCGCATGACAACAGAGTGGGCCTCGCAGGTAAAACAGTTTTGCCGCCCCGGCTGGCGGGGCAAAGCAACCCTTGGCACTGCCGGGAAACTGCGCTATAGAAAGTGCTCTCCTTTATGTCCACACCCGAAATCACCGCCTACCTCAAAACCCAATGTGGCTGGAGCAATGGCGTCCGCGCCGTGCTCAAGAAATACGAACTTCCTTACACCGAGAAGGACATCATCCAGAACCCGGCTTTCCGCTGGGAGATGGAGCAAAAGAGCGGCCAACCGCTGAGCCCTTGCGTGGAAGTGAACGGCCAGATGATTCCCGACATTTCCGGCGAGGAACTCGAGCAGTGGCTGCTCAAGGAAGGCCTCGTCGGCAATTCCGACAAGACGACCAACGTCCCGCTCAATGCCGCCTGCTCCGACGCCGAACACGCCGCCATGGCCAAAGGCGCGCCGCTCAAGTTCCAGAGCTAAGCGCGTCTCCACAAACCGAAATTCCAAGCCGTGCAGCGATCGTTCGCTGCGCGGCTTTTTCGTGCCACAACACAGGAGCGGCGGTGTCCGCTGCCTCTATAGCAAATCCATCTGCCGACCGTCGCTGGTCGCGGCTTTGTTGGCGGGGTCGTCTTCCGGGGCGGGAAAGTCGAATCCGAGCCGCGCTCCCAGACGTCGCGCGCTGTGCGGGGCGAAGCCTTCGTAGTGATTGCTCACCGCGACGAAGATGCGCGCGTGTTCCTGCGCGGCCTGGCGCACCCGCACCGCCCAGCTTTCCAAGGCGGCATCGCGCGGCCACAGGAGTTCGCGGTAGTGATGAATCTTGTGCCCGCTCGCGGCGTATTTGCGGTCCAGGTCCCCCATCAAGCGCACGTAGAGAAAATCCGTCGTATCGGGCAGAAATTCATACGCTCCCTCCTGCTGGTGATCGAGCGAGGTGAGATCATTCCACGCCCACGCCACGCCGTGCTCGGAGAGCAGGTGGGCAATGCGCGGGTGATGCCAGTCCGCATGGCGAAACTCGATGGCGAAGCGGACCTCGCGCGGCAGATGCCGCACGAAATCCCGCAGGGCGACTTCATCGCGGGCGGGCTGGAAGAAAGGCGGCAGCTGCACGAGCACGCACCAGAGCTTTTCTCCAAGTGGTTTCAGCGATTCGAGAAATTCGTGCAGCGGCCCGGCGCAATCGCGCAGCTTGCGTTCGTGGGTGATCTCCCGCGAGAGCTTGCAGGCGAAGACGAAGTCCGGCGGCGTCACCTCCGCCCAATGCGCGGCGACCTGCGGCGTCGGCGCACCATAGAAGGTCGAGTCCACCTCCACCGCCGGCAGATGCCGCGCGTAAAAGGCCAGCCGTTCCGCCGCCGGCAAATGTTCCGGATAAAAGACCGCGCGCCAGTCTTCGTAGCTCCAGGCGCAAGTCCCGATCTTGATGTTCGCGAAGTTGTCCAATTCGTGTGTTCTCAAGATACGCATGCCGGGAAGACCGTCGATGGCCGTCTCGGCAGGTTATTCGGTGAGACGCGCACTAAGGAAAAAGCGTGCCCGGTGGTTGGGGAGTGATACAAACTCGCTCTTCCATGACCCCCGCCCTCCTGACCTCGCGTCCGCTTCGTCTTGTCCTCGCCGCTGCTGTGCTCGGTGGCCACGCTTTCGCCCAGGCTCCCGCGCCTGCGCCGGTGCGGCCGGTGCCACCGCCGGGCGTGCAGCTTCCCGATGGAGACCGCGCGGAATTGCAGGCCGGGGTGGTGGCGCTGGGCAAGGACATCACCATCCTGCGGCACAATCTGCAATCGAAGCCCGAGATGCTCGCGCTGCTGCCCGATGTGCTGATCTTTCACAAGGCCGTCAATTGGGCACTGCGCTACAACGAATTCTTCAACGTGAAGCAGGTGGCCACGGCGAAGAAATTGCTCGAGCTGGGCAATCAACGCCTCGCTGAACTGAAAGACGGCAAGCCCTCGTGGATCAGCGCCACGGGGCTCGTCCCGCGGGGTTACATCTCGAAGATCGACGGCTCGGTGCAGCCGTACGGAATGGTCATTCCCGATGATTGGAAAGCGGACGAGAAGACTCCGCGCCGCCTCGATTTTTGGTGCCATGGTCGCGGCGAAACGCTCAGCGAACTCGACTTTCTCAACCAGCGCATCACCAGCAAAGGGGAATACACGCCCGCCGGTACGCTGGTCCTGCATCTCTACGGGCGCTACTGCTGCGCGAATAAATTCGCGGGCGAGACGGATCTTTTCGAGGCGCTGGAGAATGCGAAGACGCATTACAAGATCGACTCGAACAAGCTGGTCGTGCGCGGCTTCTCCATGGGCGGCGGCAGCACCTGGCAATTCGGCACACACTTCGCCGGCTTGTGGGCCGCGATCAACCCCGGCGCGGGTTTCGGCGATACGAAGGAATTCATGAAGCTCGGTACCACGCCGGAAAAGCCGCTGCCGCCCGAGTGGGAGCAGACGCTCTGGAAGTGGTATGATTCCGCGGCCTCCGTTTCCAATCTCGCCAACACGACCACGGTCGCTTACTCCGGCGAGATCGATGGGCAGAAGCAAGCGGCCGATATCATGATCCGCTTCGCCCGGCAGGAAGCCGGCAACGCTCACCCGCCGATTGCCGTACTCAACAAAGTTGAGCCCGGTGATGGCTCGTCCAAGGCCGCCGAGGCGCGCGTCACGGGCACCGCGCCGGACGTGGCGTTTTACCACGTCATCGGCCTGCAGGTACCGCACAAGATCAAGCCGGAGGCCAAGCCGGAAGTCGACTCACTGGTGGATGCCGCGGTGGCGAAGCATGAGGCCGTGCCGAAGAAGGTCCACTTCACGACTTACACACTGGTTTACCCGACCATGAGTTGGATTACTGTAATGGGCATGGAAAAGCAGTGGGAACGGGCGGACGTCGACGCGGAGATCGTTAAGGGCGGCGTCAAAGTCGAAACCAAGAACGTCACTCACCTCACCGTGAATCTTCCCGGAGAGACCTTCCCAGCGGGCAGCAAACAGGAAGTCATCATCGATGGGACCCATCTCCCACTGGACCTGTACGCGGATCACACACCCCACTGGTGGAACGCTTCTCTGCGCAAGGAAGGTGGGCACTGGACAGCCAAGGCCAGCGTCAAGGATGGAACCAAATCTGCCTTGCTTTGTGGCCCGATCGACCACGCCTTCATGTCCTCGTTCGTCAATGTGCGACCGACGGGCAAGCCGCTCAACGACAAGGTCGGCGCGTGGGCGAAGAGCGAGCTCGAGCATGCCATCGGCTTTTGGCGCAAGGTCTATCGCGGCGAGGCGCCGGTGAAGGATGACACGGCCATCACCAACGAGGACATCGCGAATTCGAATCTCATTCTGTGGGGCGACCCCAGCAGCAACGCGGTGCTCAAGAAGATCATCGCCAAGCTGCCCGTGCAATGGTCGGCGACGCAACTCACCTTCGGCGGCAAGAACTACGAAGCCGCGCACACCGCGCCGGTGATGATCTTTCCGAATCCGCTCAACCCGACGAAATACGTCGTCCTGAACAGCGGCGTGACCTTCCGCGAACAGGCGCTGCTGAACAACGCCGACCAGACACCGAAGCTGCCGGACTGGGCGATCATCGACCTGAACACCGCCCCCGACGCGAAGTGGCCCGGCGAAGTCAAAGCCGCCGGGTTCTTCGACGAGCAGTGGAAGGTGTCGGCGAAGTAGACGGAAAGTGCTCAGTGCTCAGTGCTTAGTGAGAGAGCGCGCGGCCACACACTGGGAACTCAGCACTAAGAACTAAGAACTCCTCCCCATGAAATCCTGCCACCTCCTCCTCCCGCTCGCGCTGGCCCCAGCGCTGCTTTTTGCGCAAGCCACGCCCACTTCCAAGCAAGCGCCGCCGTTGGGCATCGAAGTGCCGGCGGCCGATGCCACGGAGCTGAAGGCCGGACTGGATACGTTGGGCAAGGACATCGAGACGCTGCGCAAGGGCTCGACTGCTCCGGCGTTGCCGGACGTGGAAGTCTTTCACAAGGCGGTGCGGTATGCGCTGCAGTACAACGAATTCTTCAAGGCGCCGGAGATCGCCGTGGCCAAGGCCGAACTCAAGCTCGGCCAGCAACGCGCGAAGGAACTGCTCGACGGCAAGCCTTCCTGGACGTCGGCCACCGGCCCGCTGGTGCTCGGTTACACCTCGAAGATCGATGGCTCGGTGCAGCCCTACGGCCTGATCGTGCCGGACGACTGGAAGCCGGGCGACAAGACGCCGCGTCCGCTCTACCTGTGGTTTCATGGCCGCGGCGACACGCTGAGCGAAGTCAATTTCATCAACAGCCGGCTCAAGGGGAAGCATGACTTCTCCACTCCGAATGCCTTCGAACTCCACCTCTACGGACGCTATTGCAATGCGAGCAAATTTGCCGGCGAGACCGATTGCTTTGAAGCGATGGCGGACGTGCAGCGGCGCTATGCCATCGACCCGAATCGCATCGTGGAGATGGGCTTCTCCATGGGTGGCGCGACCGGCTGGCACATGGCGGCGCATTACCCGGGATTGTGGGCCGTGGGCTCCTCGGGGGCGGGCTTCGCGGAGACGGCGATCTACGCCAAGGTGGATGACCCGGGCAAAGTGCCGCCCGCGCCGTGGGAGCGCAAGATGTTCAGCCTCTACGATTGCCCGCCCATCGCGGCCAACTACGGCAACCTGCCCTTCATCGCCTACAGCGGTGAACTCGATCCGCAGAAGCAGTCCGGGGCGCTGATGAACAAGGCGATGGAGGACGAGGGCCTGAAGACGGAATGGCTGATCGGCCCCGGAGTCGGCCACAAGTACGAGCCCGAGACGAAGAAGGAACTCTCGAAACGCATCGACGCCTATGTGGCCAAGGGCCGCGACCCGTTGCCCACGCACATCCGCTTCGTCACTTTTTCGCTGCGTTACAACCAGTGCAAATGGATCACGCTCGATGCGCTGGAGCAGCAGTGGGAGAAATCGGAGATCGACGCGAAGCTGGTGGACGAAGGCACTTTCGCCATCAAGACCCGAGGCATCGCCGAGTTCACCATCCATTTGCCAGCCGGCCCGGCGCCGCTGGACAAGACGCACCCGCCGCGCGTGGTGATCGATGAGCAGGAACTCGTCGGCCCCGCGGTGAAAGAGCAGTGGCATGCGACTTTTCATAAAATGAACGGCAAATGGTCGCTGGGCGAAGCCTTTCCGGGCACCGCTGACCTCGGTCAACTCACCACTCACAAGCGCCATGGCCTCCAGGGCCCGATCGACGACGCCTTCATGGACTCGTTCATCTTCGTCCGCCCGACGGGCAAAGCGCTGAACGACAAAGTTGGTGCGTGGGCGCAGAGCGAGTTCGACCTGGCCATCGCCGGCTGGCGCCGAGTCTTCCGCGGCGATGCCCGCGTGAAGGATGACACGGCCATCACCGCCGACGACATGGCCAACGCCAACCTCGTGCTCTGGGGCGACCCCGGCAGCAACAAGGTCCTCGCCAAGCTCCTGCCCCAGTTGCCGATCCAGTGGACGAAAGACAAGCTGACCATGGGCGCGCAGAGTGCGGGCGCCGCCGATCACGCCCCGATCCTCATCTTTCCCAACCCGGCCAATCCGAATCGCTACGTCGTGGTCAATAGCGGCTTCACCTTTCGCATGGGCTCGCGCGTCTCCAATTCCCTGCAAACGCCGAAGCTTCCCGACTGGGCGCTCATCGATCTCAACACCCCGCCGAGTGAGTTGTGGCCGGGGAAGGTCGTCGAGGCGGGCTTCTTCGACGAACAGTGGCGGTGGCCTAAGAAGTAGGCGGGAAGTGCTTAGTGCTTAGTGCTCGGTGCTCAGTGCGAGCGCCGAAACTGAAAACTAAGAACTAAGAACTCCCCTCCCTCACACTCCCATGAAACTTCGTCACCTCCTTCCCCTCGCCCTCGCTTGCGCTCTGGCCTGTGTCCCCCTTCACGCCCACGACGCGACCGCCGAGATGTCTGCGGCAGCGATCACCTTCCTCGCCTCCCTCACGCCGGAGCAGAAGGCGAAGGCGACCTTCGATTTCGCGGGCGACGAGCGGACCAACTGGCACTTCATCCCGCGGGAGCGCAAGGGGCTGCCGATCAAGGACATGGCTCCGGATCAGCGGCTGCTCGCCCAGGCGCTGCTGGCCAGCGGCTTGAGCAATCGCGGGTATGAGAAAGCAGTCTCGATTATGAGCCTCGACGCGGTCCTCAAGGAGATGGAGAAGGACAAGCCGAAGGCGCCGGTGCGTGACCCGGATAACTACTACCTCTCCATCTTCGGCACGCCCGGTGGGAGCGCGCCGTGGGGCTGGCGCTTTGAGGGGCATCATCTTTCGCTCAATTACACGACCTCGGGGGATGCCGAGCCGGCCATGACCCCCTCCTTTTTCGGCAGCAACCCCGGTGAAGTGAAGAGCGGCCCGCGCGCCGGTATCCGCGTCCTCGGGGCGGAGGAAGACCTTGGCCGGGCGCTGGTTACGTCACTCACCGAGGAGCAGCGCAAGGTCGCTATTCTGACCGTTGCGACGCCGAAAGACATCCTCAACGACCCGAAGCGGGTGGACCCGACCACCCCGGAAGGCATCGCCCAAAGCCAATTGACGCCCGAGCAAACGGCCACCTTGGTGAAACTGGTGAAGGAATATCTCTTCCGCTGCCGTCCAGACGTGGCGGCGGATGACTGGGCCAAGGTCGAGAAGGCTGGCCTGGACAAGCTGCATTTCGCCTGGGCCGGCGGCCTGGAGCGCGGGCAGCCGCACTACTACCGGGTGCAGGGCGGCCATTTCGTGCTGGAATACGACAATACCCAGAATGAGGCCAACCACGTCCACAGTGTGTGGCGGGATTTCGATCACGACTTCGGGGTGGACCTATTGAAAGCGCACCTGGACGCCGCCCACTCTGGAAAATAGCCCCGAAATTCGGGCGTAAACTGGCGCGGGTATTGCTACGTAGATAGGCGCATTAATGCATCATTCCATTATGAAAAAAGCATCAACCCGTTCCGCGTTCACTCTGGTGGAGTTGATGATCGCTGTCGCCATCCTGGCCGATCTTGCCGTCATCGCCCTTCCCGCCTTTATTCGCTCCCGCAACATGGCGCAAAACACCCGCTTCTCCAGTGACTTGCGCACCTGCGCCGGCGCTTTCGAAATGTACGCCGCCGAGAATAACAAATACCCTCCCGCCACCGGCCCCGGCGTCGTTCCCAGCGGCATGTCCGTCTACATGCGCGGTTTCCCTTGGGAGGCCACGAACGCCATCGGCGGGGCATGGCTTTGGACTCCCGGCTACCAGAATGTCACGGCCGCGATCGAGATCGACTTCCCCAATGCAATGGATGACCTGCGCATGACCGATATCGACACGCGCTTTGACAACGGCATCCTCGCCACCGGCTCATTTCGTCAGGTCGACTCGAAGCACTACATGTATATCATCGAGAACTGACGCCGGCCACGCGGCGCCTCAGCGCTGCAAGCCGCGATAGATCTCGAGATAGGCATCCACCATTGCCTGGTAGCTGAAGCGCGCTTCCGCCCGGGCTCGCACCTGCCGGCGATCCAGCTTCAGCGCGGCGGGCACCAGGTCGGCCAGCGCATCGATCACCCCCGAGTGGAAGCCGGTGACGCCGTCGTCGATCACCTCCTCCACCGAACCGCGGCGGTGCGCCACGACCGGTGTGCCGCAGGCCATCGCCTCGATCATCACCAGGCCGAAAGGCTCATCCCATTGGATGGGGAAGAGGAGCGCAGCGGCGTGGCGCAACAACTCGTTTTTCTGCGGGTGATTGACCGGGCCGATCCAGCGCACCATCTCGCCATCGATCAGCGGCTGGATCTGCTCGGAAAAATAGGCCTGCTCCTTGGCATTCTGCGGCTGGCCCGCGAGGACGATCGGCATGTCCACGGCGCGCGCCACGCGGATGGCATCCAGCGGATTCTTCTCCGGCGACATCCGCCCGAGGAAGGCCAGGTACTCGCCCCGCTCGAAGCGCGGGTCGTAGGCGCCGAAGTCGCAGCCATTGTAGACGACGGGAAACTGCCGCCCCAGCCGTGTGCCGGAGGCATGCATCTGCGAGCGGCTGATGCCATTCACCGCCACCTGCGGCCAGCGCCGGAAGACGAATTCATCATCGACGTGCGGGCTGGTGTGCATGGTGAAGAGGCCGGGCGTGGACGTTGCCGCCGCGAGCGGCAGCCAGGCCGTGCTCAGGTGGTAATGGATGACGTCGAAATCGCCGGCGCGCGCGAGCACTTCCGCCATGGCCGCGCTGGCGTAGTACTCGAAGCAGTAAGCCTCGCCGCGCTCGCACAGCTCGGTGAGGTTCAGTTCGCAGACCGGGTGCAGTTTGCCGGAGGTAAAGCAATCGCCGGAGGCGAAGAGCGTGACATCGTGGCCGCGGGCGACCAGTTCATCGATGTGCAGCTTCATGAGCAACTCGATGCCCCCGTAGGTGGTGGGAGGAATGCGGGTCCACAGAGGAGCAACTTGGGCAATGCGAAGGTTTTTCATCAGATACTTGCGTGCGGCGGTAGGTGATGTTAGCTGCCATCCCGCTTTCGCCAATGACTCTTCGCCCCGCGCGCATGAAATTCCTTCCCCACGCCCTCTCACTCCTCGTCCTCGCCACCGCCAGCATCGCCCTCGCCCAAGAGCCTCAGGTCGCCAAAGCCGTCCCCGTGGCCACGCGCGACATCACCACCCAGCTCCAGATCTTCCTCGATCAGCAGCTCTTCGGCCCCGGCAAGATCGATGGCCGCCCCGGCGAATTCCTGAGCAAGGCGCTCATCCGTTACCAGCGCGCCCATGGCCTGCCGGAAACCGGCGTGCTCGATGCGAACATCCCGCTCGATACCGTCTACCCCGTTTACACCTTCTACACCTTCAAGGAGGAGGACCTGAAATTCGTCGGCCCGAGCCCGTCCAAGCCGGAGGAGCAGTGCAAGCTGAAGTATCTGCCCTACCCTTCCCTGCTTGAGTTCCTCACCGAGCGTTACCACTGCGCACCGGAATTCCTGGAGAAGATCAACAAGGGGATGAAGCTCGAAGACCTCAAGCCCGGCGACCAGGTCCGCGTGCCCAATGTGGAGCCATTCATCATCGAGGAACTGCCGAAGCAAGGCTTCCTGCCCGAAAAGCCCGAATACAAAAAGCGCGTCATCCAGATCCATCGCAATGAGAAGATGCTCGATGTCTTCGATGGAGAAGCGTTGATCGCCTCCGTGCCCATCACGCCCGGGATCATGGGCGGCGGCGCCAAGGAAACACCTGCGGGCGCATGGAAGATCCTCGGCATCGCCACATCCCCAACTTTCCGCTGGGACAAGGGTGTGCTCGAGGAAGGCAAGCGCACCGACAATTTCTACAATCTCCCGGCCGGCCCGCGGAATCCCGTGGGCGTGCTCTGGATCGGCCTGAACAAGCCGGGCATCGGCATTCACGGCACCAGTAATCCGCAGACCATCGGCCGGGCGCAGAGCCACGGTTGCATGCGCGTGGCGAACTGGGACGTGGTGCGCATCAGCAAGCTGATCACCAAGGGGATGACGGTGATCATCGAATAAGAGCCAAGAGCCGAGTAACGAGAGCCAAGTGGTCTTCTGCGGGAACGTGGAACCGTATGATTTCGCCACAAGGAAAACGCGGCTGAAGAACTCCGGGGAGCGCGCTCGTTTGCCCGGACCTCTCCTGCTGCGCGCAGCCAGATAACGAAAAATGGGCTAATGCCATGGGATGGCATTACGAAGGTCTGAGTATCCCGCGCCAAGCCGGCTCAGCGAGAAAATTTCGAACCCTGTGCAGCCTTGACCAGCCTTGACTGGGCTTGACTGGGCTTGACCAGCCTGAGTGATCACGGAGCCGACCCTCGGCCAGTAAAGGCTGCCGCGCCGCCCGTCCTCTTGCGGTTCCAAGAACCTTGTTGCATCTGTTTTGCAACAAGGCGTCATCCTCTTTGGTCTGTCAAAGAACCTCTTTCCGCCCACCCACGAAATAATTTCCTCGCCCTTCCGCAACTACCTTTTCTATATAGTGTTCATAGTAGCACATCACCTACCGAAAGGCAAGCGAAAAATGAAAGCAGCCCTCGACCAATCGAAATTCAACCCTGGCGGCGAACCAGACATTGCACGGCCCTTGTCCGGCGCGAAGAAGTCTGCGACAAGTCGCGGCATGGATTTGCCCGCCGAGCTGCGCTCGCATTTTGGTCACGCGGAGTTTCGCGAGGGGCAGGAAGCGGTAGTGCGGGCGCTGCTCGCCGGGGAATCGGCGCTGGCCCTTTTCCCCACGGGGGCAGGAAAGTCGCTCTGCTATCAGCTGCCGGCGGTCCTGCTGGAAGGAACGGCCCTGGTAATTTCGCCGCTCATCGCGCTGATGAAAGATCAGGTGGATGCCTTGCGGGCGCGCGGGGTGGCGGCGGCGCGGCTGGATTCCAGCCTGACGGCGGAAGGGACGCAACAGGTGTATGCGGATTTGCGGGCGGGCAAGCTGAAGCTGCTCTACGTGGCGCCGGAGCGGCTTTCGGGCGAGGCGTTTCTGGAGCGGCTCCGGCACGTGAAGATCTCGCTGGTGGCGATCGACGAAGCGCACTGCATTTCGGAGTGGGGACACAATTTCCGCCCGGAATATCTGCGGCTCACGCGCGTGGTGGAGGAACTGGGGTTGAAGCCCGTGCTGGCGCTGACGGCGACGGCAACGCCGGAAGTCGCGCAGGATATCTGCCGCGCTTTTGGGATCGCCGGGGAGCGGCATGTGCAGACCTCCTTTCGCCGGCGCAACCTCCATCTACGCGTGACGCCCTGCGCGTCACGCGACCGGGTGGCTCTTCTGACCAAACGCCTAAACAGTGCCAAAGTGCGCCCGGCGGTAGTCTACGTCACCTTCCAGAAAACCGCCGAGGAAGTGGCCGCGCAGCTCGCCTCCGCGGGCCTGCGTGCGCAAGCCTATCACGCCGGGATGAGCGCGGAAGAACGCAACGCGACGCAGGAGGCATTCATGCGGGGAGAGTGCGAGGTGATCGTGGCGACCATCGCGTTCGGCATGGGCATCGACAAGGCGGACATTCGCAGCGTGACCCATTTCAACCTGCCGAAGACCCTGGAGAATTATCAGCAGGAAATCGGGCGCGCCGGCCGCGATGGGCAGCCTGCCCTGTGCGAACTGCTGGCCTGTACTGACGATGCGGTGCCGCTGGAAAACTTCACGCTCGGCGATACGCCCGAACCCGTGGCGGTGGAGGCGCTGGTCCGGCGGATGTTGGGCGCGGGCGACGAGTTTCACGTCAGCCGTTACGATCTCAGCCAGGAGACGGACATCCGCCCGCTGGTCGTCGAGACGGTGATCACCTACCTGGAACTCGAGGGAATCCTGCAACCCACGCGCGCCTTTTACGAGAGCACGCAGGTGCAGTTTCTTCGTCCGGACAGCGCGATCCTGGCGGAGCACACGGGAGACCGGCAGCGCTTTCTCACCCAGCTTTTCGGCGCGGGAAAACGGGGGCCGAAATATCTCACGCTGGAACTCGAAGCCGCGGCGCAAAAGCTCGGCGAACCGCGCGAGCGCATTACCAAGGCGCTGACGTGGCTGGAGGAAACGGGGGCCATTTCACAGAAGCCCTCCGGCCTGCGGCACGGCTTCCGGCTTTGTGCTCGGGCCGCAGAGGTCACCCCCTCCGAGGTGGCGACACGCCTGGCGGAATTGTTCGCCCGGCGCGAGGAGCGCGACCTGGAGCGGATGGCTGGCCTGCTGGATTTTGCCAGCGCCACAGGGTGCATCACCCGCCGCCTGCTCGCGCATTTCGGGGAAAAACTCGACGACGAGAATTGTGGCCATTGCCAATTCTGCCGCACCGGCGAACCCGCGGCTCGCGTCGCCCTCCCCGCTTCACCCATCGCGCCTTTCTCGGAGGGCGACACGGAGGAAATCCAGGCGCTCATCTTCGAGGAAAATGCCTCGCTCGCCAGCCCCCGCGCACTCACCCGTTTTCTCTGCGGGCTCACCAGTCCGGCCACCACGCGAGCGAAGCTGACCCGACGTCCGGAGTTCGGACGCTGGGCGGCGGTGCCGTTCCGGACGGTGCTCTCGCAAGTGGAAACGTGCTGGGAGTGACTAGGAACCAACTGGAGTAATAGCCAAATCGTTCTCGTATGGGGCGCGAGAAAAAGGCTTCAGCCGGGCACTGGACGGTATGTCCCGAAGGGACTGCAGCATAGTAGCCCCGGGTCGAGCGAGTCTTCGAGCGACCACCCGGGGTTCACTTCCCCCAAGCGGACACTCCAACCGTCCCGGCGAAGCCGCATCACTTATGCGGATCGGGGGAGGATGCGGCCCGAGGCCGGGACGGTTGGAGCAGCGCTTTTTATTTGCGATACCCCGGGTGGTCGCTCGCCACGCTCGCTCGACCCGGGGCTAT
>NZ_JBDUCX010000163.1:0-15117 GCF_040003245.1 Chthoniobacter sp. | reverse complement strand
CCACCACGACCACCCGTTTGTCGTGCACGGCTTCCTTGATGAGGTTGAGCTTCACCCGCACATTGAAGTCGCGAATGAGCTGCGTGGGCTGAAGGAAGGTGCGCCCGATGTAGTGATTGCGGACGAAAGCGTGGTTGTAGGGGATGTTCAACTCCTCGGCGAAACCGAGCGCGGCGTAGTTGCCCGAATCGGGCACGGGGACGACGAGATCGGCCTCGGCCGGGTGCAGGCGGGCGAGTTCGCGACCCATGGCGGTGCGGACGCGGGCGACGTTGATGTCGTTGATGATCGAGTCCGGTCGCGCGAAATAAACATACTCGAACATGCAGAAGGCCTTGCGCTCCTGCTTGAAGGGAAACTCGGAACGGATGCCCTTTTCATCGATGATCACGACCTCGCCGGGCTCGAGCTCACGGACGAATTCGGCATGGATCAAGTCGAACGCGCACGTCTCGCTGGAAAGCACCCAGGCGCCTTCCAGCTTGCCGAGGGCCAGCGGGCGGAAGCCAAAGGGATCACGCACACCGATGATCTCGCGCTCGCTCATCAGCACGAGCGAATAGGCGCCCTGGATGCGGCGCAGCGCGGCGAGCACGCTGTTCGTCCCGTTGGGCTGGGCGAGGAGGTGCAGGATGATCTCGCTATCGACAGTGGTCTGGAAGATGGAGCCACGGTGCTCGAGTTCATCGCGCAACACGGCGGCATTCACGAGATTGCCATTGTGGCCGATGGCGAGCTGGCCGCGCCCCGTGCTGAACATGAGCGGCTGCGCATTGAGCAACGTGCTGGAGCCGGTGGTGGAATAGCGGACGTGGCCGACGGCGCGCGTGCCCTTGAGCCGTTCGAGGTCGTCCGCCTTGAAGACCTGGGAGACGAGGCCCATGTCGACGTGGCGCACGAAAGGGGTGTTGGGGCCGGTAGCGGTAACGATGCCCGCGCTCTCCTGCCCACGGTGCTGCAAGGCGAAGAGGCCGTAGTAGGTCAGGACGGCGGCATTCGGATGACCAAAAACGGCGAATACGCCGCACTCATGGGTGGGTTTGTGGTGCTTCACGCGGGATCGAGCGAACCGCGAGACTAGCGCGCAACGAAGGCGGGTCAAGCGGCACACCCTTAAAAATGTTTTTCGTGATTTTTTGCTTTCCGATGGGCGATCTTTCTTATCGCAACTCGGGGCGGTCGAGATCCACGTTCGTGCTCTTGGGGACGATGGCTCTGGCGGCGAAGCGGAAGAGGCGGGGCAGGAAATCGATGGCGAACATGCCGACGATATAGAGAACTCCCACCGCCATCGCCCACGGCATGTATTCCACGAATGCCGCATTGCGAGCGCGCGATGGCCCTTTCACGCGAGGCGGATCGCCGTCGACATAGACGACATCCACTTTTTCGCCAGCCTCACGGGGCGGTACGTAGAATTCGGCGCCCTCCAGCGTCACGGTCTGGGGGCGGCCGGTCGGGTCGCGATACGCAATGTGATACATCTCGCGACGTTGGGTCGGATCGTCGGGCATGTGCCGGCGCACGCTCTCCGGGCCGAGATCGAGATACTTTTTGCGCGGCACATCTTCCATCGAGATGAACTGGCCTTCGAGAGTCGGGGCCCCGTTCCAGAGCTGCATTTCCTTAAAACCTTTGCGCCCGATGAAGGCGAGCAGGCCGATGCAGACCCACACCAGGATGGTATTCAAATACGAGCCGGGCGCTTTCGGCGTCGGGGTCGGATCCGCGGCGCTGGTGTTCTGCGGGACTTTGCTGCGCAAGTAATCCTCCAGGTCGGGCCGCTTCGAGAGCTGCCGCTGTGCTTCGGTGACCGGGCCGGCAAATTTCGCCGGCAGGTCGCGGGTCTCGCGCCAGGCAATGTCCATCACGCCGCCCTGCCAGATCACCAATCCCAATCCGCGATCGGGCAGCCACACGGTGGCATTTTCGAGCAGTTGCTCATCGGTGAATGGGCCGGCCGGCACGTCGCCCGGCTCGGGAAAGGGTTCCTCGGTGGCGTCGTTCGCTTCCCACATCGGCGTCTGCGCCAGCGGTTCCAGGGAGCGCAGGGCTTCGTCGAGCAATCCGTCCAGCGGGCGGCCCTGCCAGACAATGGTGCCGTCCGTGGCCATCTGGCGCAGGCGCTGGGCGCCCTCGACTTCAAACCAGAACGAGATGTACTGCTCGCTGACTTCGGCACTGAGTTGGCCATCGCCGTAAGTTTTTCCGGTAATTCCCAACTGCTGCAATTTATCCGTTACTTCCGCGCGCGTCATTCCCAGGCGGAAGCCGAACCAGTTGTCGAGGTGGGCGATATCGAAGGGCGGTTGATCGGACATGCGATGGAAGGGTGTGGACGGAAACCGCGAGGGAGTGCCGTGAAATATCAGCGGCAACGGGGATTTAACCGCTGTGGTTCACCGATGGCAATGCGGCTCGCACGAAAACGCTTGGCCGCGCGCGGCATTTTGCCATCGTGCGTCCCATGAGATCCCCCCTTCTCGCCTTTCTCCTCGCTTTGCTCTGCGCCGTGGCCGCCGTGCAAGCGGCAGAGCCCAAGCACGTTCTGCTCGTCGGCCAGGGTCCGGACGGACACCCCACGGGCACCCATGAATTCATGCTCGGCGTGCAACTCATCGCCAAACTGCTGGCGCCCTACAAGGGCCAGATCGAGACGACTATCGTGAAGGCGGACGAACCGTGGGCGGAGGGTCCGGGGCTCATCGACAAGGCGGATGGCATCGTGTTCATGGTCACGCAAGGCGCGCAGTGGATGCAGAACGATCCGCAGCGTTACGCGGCGTTTCAGCGCTTTTGCGCGCGCCAGGGTGCGCTCGTGGGGTTGCACTGGTCCATCGGGGCCAAGGACGCGCAATACATTCCCGGGCAGCTCGCCCTGCTCGGCGGCACACGCGGCGGCACGCAGCGCAAATACAAGGTGCTCGAACGGGAGGTGCATCTCGTGGAACCGGCGCATCCCGTGCTCGCGGGGATGAAGGATTTCAAGATCGACGATGAATGGTACTATCACCTCGACCTGCAACCGCCGTCGCCGGGTTTTCACCCGCTCTTCAGCGTGAACCTCGATGACAAGGACGAGACGGTCTGCTGGGCGTGGGACCGCCCGGACGGCGGGCGCTCGTTCGGTTTCGTCGGCATCCATTTCCACAAGAATTGGGAGCGCATCGAGTATCGCCGGCTGGTGAGCCAGGCGATCCTGTGGTCGCTGAGGCTGCCGATTCCGGAAGGCGGACTGAAGGACGAGCAACTGGCGGTGATGCCGTAAGGCCGGCGCCTTTCCCTACGCGCTCATCGCCTTGGCGATGCTGTCGTACCACGCGGTGCGCAGTTCGGCCATGGGCCAGGCGAGGGTGGTGCCATTGGCAGTGATCTTGAGCAGATCGCCTCCGACGGTGCCGATGCGGCGCGCCGGGATGCCGCGCAACTCCAGGAGCATGATGATCGTACTGACATCCGTCGGCTTCACGCTGAGGACGACACGGCCTTGGGTTTCGTTGAACAGGAGCTGATCGAGACGCAGGCCGGTGTCGCCGAGTTCGATGACCGCGCCGAGCGGGAGCACCGGCGGGTTCGGATGCGCGAGGATCGACTCCACGAGGGCGACGCCGAGGCCGCCTTCGCTGAGGTCGTGCGCGCTCTTGACGAGGTGCGACTTGATGAGGGCGCGCAGGCCATCGTGCATGGCGCGTTCTTTCTTGAAATCGAGCGCGGGAACGGGGCCGACCTTTTGTCCATGGACGACCTTGAGGAAATGCGACGCGCCGAGTTCGTTGCCGAAGCCGCCGATCAGCACGATCGCATCACCCTGCGCCTTGAAATAGGAAGACGTAACGTGCTTCTCATCCTCGATGAGGCCGACCATGCCGACTGTGGGCGTCGGATCGATCGCCCCCGCCGGGCTCTCGTTGTAGAGGCTCACGTTACCGCCGGTGACGGGCACGTTGAATGCGCGGCAGCCTTCGGCGAGTCCTTCCACGCTTTCGCGGAGCTGCCAGAAATTCTCCGGCTTGTGCGGATTGCCGAAATTGAGGTTGTCGGTCACCGCGAGCGGAGTCGCCCCGGCACAAGCGAGATTGCGCGCGCCTTCGGCAATGGCGATGCGGGCGCCCTGTCGCGGGTCGAGCGAGCAATAAAGCCCGTTGCAATCGCTCGTCGCGGCGAGGAGTTTGTTCGCCTCGCGGACGAGGAAGACGGCGGAATCGGAACCGGGCAGTACCACGGTGCCCGCGCGCACGGTGTGGTCGTATTGACGATAGACCCAGTTCTTCGAGGCGATGCTCGGATGCGCGAGCAGCGCGAGCAACGCGGTGTGGTTGTCCGTCTCGGGCAATTTCGCGAGATCGAGTTGCGGCGGTGTGGCTTTCGCCTTCGCTTCGCGATCGTAGAGTGGCGCTTCGTCGGCGAGCTGGCGCGCGGGAATCTCGGCGACGACTTTGCCGTGGTTGAGCACGCGCATCATGCCGTCATCCTTGACCACGCCGACTTCCGCGTAGGGCAGGTCCCACTTGGCAAAGATGTCGCACACGGTCTGTTCGTGGCCTTTCTTGACGATGATGAGCATGCGCTCTTGCGACTCGCTGAGCATCGTCTCGTAAGGCGTCATGCCGGTTTCGCGTTGCGGGACTTTGGCAAGGTCGATCTCGACACCGGTGCCACCGCGGCTGGCGGTTTCGCAGGTCGAGCACGTGAGGCCCGCTGCGCCCATGTCCTGGATGCCGGCCACCGCATCGGTGGCGAGCAGTTCGAGGCAGGCTTCGAGCAAAAGTTTTTCGCGGAACGGATCACCGACCTGCACCGCCGGGCGGTCTTCCTTCGATTCCTCGGTGAGATCACGCGAGGCGAACGCCGCACCGGCGAGGCCATCCCGCCCTGTTTCCGCACCGACGTAGAAGACCGGGTTGCCCACGCCCTTGGCCGCGCCACGCGCGATCTGCTCGTGCTTGAGGATGCCGAGGTTGAAGACATTGACCAGCGGGTTGCCGTCGTAGCTTTCGTCGAAATAGATCTCCCCGCCGATGGTCGGGATGCCGATGCAATTCCCGTAGTGGGCGATGCCAGAAACGACGCCCGCGAACAGGCGGCGGTTCGTCTTCACATTCGCGCTGTCCCCGGTGATCGGCCCGAAACGCAACGAGTTCAGCGAGAACACCGGGCGCGCGCCCATGGTGAAGATGTCGCGAATGATCCCGCCGACGCCGGTGGCCGCCCCTTGGAACGGCTCAACCGCACTGGGGTGGTTGTGGCTCTCCATCTTGAACGCAATGGCCCAGCCGTCGCCGATGTCGATGACCCCGGCGTTTTCCTCCCCCGCCTTCACCAGCACGCGTTCGCCGGTGGTCGGGAATTTGCGCAGTTCCTTCCGCGAATTCTTATACGAGCAGTGCTCGCTCCACATTACGGAAAAAATGCCGAGTTCGGTATAGTTCGGCTCACGCTTCAGGATCGTCTTGATGCGCTCATATTCGTCCGGCGTGAGGCCGTGCTTGGCAACGAGTGCGGGGGTGATGGCGGGGTCTGCTGTGCTGCTCATTAAATCAAAGTGTTAGGTCAGCGACCGACTGGTCGTGGGAAGGGCGGCTTCCTGGGCGTCCAGCGAACCGGTACCGCCAAGCGAACTCAGGATGGATTCGAAAATGATGCGCCCGTCGTCGCTGCCGAGGCGGGAGTCACACGCGCGCTCGGGGTGCGGCATGAGACCGAACACGTTACGCCCTTCGTTAACGATGCCAGCGATGCTCTCGATCGACCCGTTCGGGTTGGCGGAATCCAGCGCCGAGCCACCCGCGTCGACGTAACGCAAAAGAATGCGGCCCTGCAGTTCGAGTTGACGGATCGTCGCAGGATCCGCCACGTAGCCGCCCTCGCCGTGGGCAATGGGAAGGCGCAGCGTGGCGCCGGTGCGGCAAAGATGCAGGAACGGATTGGCGACGTCCTCCACCCGCACATGCTGATGCTGGCAGACGAAATGCAGCGAGCGATTGCGGATGAGCGCGCCGGGTAGCAAGCCAGCTTCGCAAAGGATCTGGAAGCCGTTGCAGATTCCGAGCAGGAGCTTGCCGTCCGCCGCATGCTCCTTCACGGCCTGCATGATCGGAGAGAAGCGCGCGATAGCCCCGCAGCGAAGGTAATCGCCATAGGAGAATCCGCCAGGCAGGACGACGAGATCGTAACCGGCGACGGAAGTGTCCTTGTGCCAGACGTAATCGGTGGTGACACCGAGTTCGGTGAGGGCGAGGACACAGTCCTGGTCGCAATTGGAACCGGGGAAGCGGATGACGGCAGCTTTCAAAGGAAGAAGTGGATAGTTGAGAGTGGAAGGTGGATCGCCGCCGCCGGTGGGCGATGGCGTCGGGTAAAAAGGGCGCCTACTGTCTTAGGTCGTGGGCGATTTTCTGGAGGCGTTGTTCGTTCTTGTAGTCGCTGACGACGAAGAAGGCATGGATGACGCCGGGCAACCAGCCAAAGAGGGTGAGCACGAGACTGAGGAAGAAGCTGCCGATGCGCCCAGTCAGCAGCACCGCGAGTGGTGGGAGCAGGACACAGAGAAAGAAGAGCATGGCGGCGGGTGCCGTTTAGCTTTCGACCACCAGCTTGTAGTCCTCGATGACGGGGTTGCTGAGCAGGTCGCGGCAGACCTCGTGGAGTTGCGCCTCGGTCTGCGAGCCGTCGAGCTCGAGCTCGATGAACTTGCCGACACGGGCGGATTTCACGGCCGGCAGACCGTGATGATGGATCGCGTCGCGGACCGCCACCCCCTGCGGGTCGAGCACACTTTGTTTGGGCAACACGATGACTTTGGCTTTCATAGGTCGGGCAGACTACGGACGGTGCGCGCGCCTGCCAACGGGAATTTTTCGGGGATGTATTCCAAGAAATTGCCGGGTGACAAGCGGCGCGCCGTTTGTTTATCGTGCTGCATGATTTGGAATTTTCGCCCGCTTGCGGGCAGCCTCGCATTCGTCTGTTTATGCGCCTCCGCAGCCGCCGAAGCGACGCCGCTCACCCCCGAAGAAATGGCCGGCGCCGCGCGTACCGATGGACTGTCCATCCCGATGCCCGGCGAATTCATGGCCTCCCTGAACAAGCTCGGCAAGATCGACTGGACCTCAAAATTTCGCATTCCGATCGGCACGAATTACACCAGCCGCCCGCAGATGGCGCTGAATCTGGGCGGTCTGATCGCGGACGGCTACATCGCGATCGAGGCCCAGGACCAGATGCAGGTAAAGAACATCGGGCGCGATGTCCTGACCCTCGCCAAGGCACTCGGCGTGAGCAAGGACGTGCTGGAGCGCAGCGGCAGCATCGCCAATTTTGCCGAAAAGAGCCAATGGGACCAGCTCAAGGAAGAGATGGAAGCCACGCAGAATGAGGTAAAGCAATCCATGGCCGAAGCCAAGGACCAGGATCTCGTCACCCTCGTGACCGTCGGCGGCTGGCTGCGCGGCCTGGAAGTCATCAGCGGCCAGATCGGCGCCCACTATACGGAGACCGGGGGCAAGCTCCTCCGCCAACCGGGTATTGCTCTCTTTCTCAATCAGCACCTCGACAAGCTGCCGGAGAAAACCAAGGATGATGCCAGCGTGAAAATGGTGCGCAAGAAGATGGCGGACATCGAGCGCCTCATCGCCTTCCCTCTCGACAAGGCCCCGACCGTCGACGAGGTAAAGGAACTGAACAAGCTCACCACCGACACTTTGAAGGACATTTCCAAGAAACAAAAATGAAACGCCTGTTCCTGACTCTCGTCTGCGCCCTTTCCACCGCGGCCGCGCTGCACGCCGCGACCGATGGCGAAGTGGCCGCACGCCGCACCGCGCTCGATACCGCCGGAGCGTTCACCAATGATGGCTTCAAGCTGCGCGACGGCCACTGGGCGGGCGACTTCGCCCCCGGCAAGCCGAAGATCATCCAGGTGAATCTTTACGCCGGCAACCAATACTACTTCACCGTCGGCGCCACCGCGCCGGCCAAGAAGGTGCTCGTCACGGTTTACGACGAAACCGGCAAGCCCATCGCGAGCGAGCCGTATCAGGACACCTCCGTCGCCGCCATCGGTTTCTCGCCGGACAATAGCGGCATTTTCTTCGTCAAGGTCGAGGTAGTCGAAGGCGCCGCCGCGGACTTCTGTCTCGTTTACAGTTACAAGTAGCCGATGCCCGCCGAGCCCAAACCTGTCGCGGAATCCCTCAGTGGACCGCGCGTCACGCAGTTTTCCATCTTTCTCTCCAATCGCGTCGGTGCGCTGCTCGACGTGGTGCGGGTGCTTAACGAACGCAACATCCACGTCCTGGCCATCAGCGTGCAGGATTCGGCGGATACCGCGATCGTGCGCATCGTCGTGAGCGATCCCGAGAGCGTGCAGCAGATGTTCATCGAGCACGCCATCCCCTTCTCCATCTGCGACCTCGTCGTGGTGGAACTCAAGGAGGGCGCCACGGAACTCGGCCGCTTGCTGGCCGCGCTCCTCGCCGCCGAGTGCAATATCTTCGGCAGCTACGCACTCATCACCCGTCCGCGTGGCCGCCCGGCGCTCGCGTTGCACGTCGAGGACAATGAGTGCGCGGTCTCCGTCCTGCGCTCGCAATCGTTCACGATCCTGAGCCAGTCGGATATCTCGCGCTAGCTGACGCCCGCTGCGGCGAGCTGCGCGAGGAGCGCCTCGTGCTGGTCGTAGTGGTAGTGATGCGTGTGGAAGCCCAGCGCGCGGGCCGTCTCGATATTCGGCAGCAGATCGTCGATAAAAAACGTGCTCGCTGAATCGAGGCCCAATTGCCGCTGGGCGATTTCGTAAATCGGGCGGCCGGGCTTGGACGCCTTCGCCTCGTAGCTGTAGGCGCCCGCGGTGAAACGATGGAAAAAGGGATACCGCCGGAAAACGTATTCCCGGTGGATGTCGCTCGTATTGCTCAGGAGGTAGAGCGGGAAACGCCCGTGCAATTTCTCCACCAAGGCCACCATCGGCTCGTTGGGCGTGAAGATATCCTCCCACGCCGCGACAAACTCCGCCTCCGTCCCGCGATAGCGCAACACATCGAAAGCCCCGCGCAGGAACGCCGCCCGGTCGAGCTGCCCGTCCTCGTAGGCCAGCTTGATCTGGTCGATGCGGGCCATCACTTCCACCGGATCGTGCACCTCGCCTTGCTCGGCCAGTTTCCGCAAGGCCACCGAGAAGTCGAACTTGAGCAGGACGTTACCAATATCGAAAAGAAAAGCGCGAATCATGCGGCGGCGTGTGTCGGGTGTCGGGGAAACGGTGTCAAGCCGGCAGGCGGGACGGCCAGGGTCAATAATCGCGGAAGGGGCCGCGCGGCTCGGAGGCGTCCATCTCCGCCCGCCAGGCATCGAAGCGGGCCTTCACCTGCGCCAGTTCCGCAGGCTTCTGTGGCGCCAGATCCTTGGTCTCGCCGAGGTCGCTCGCCAGGTCAAACAGTCCGCCGCCCTTGGCCGAGTCGACCCACTTCCACTGGCCGACGCGAGCCGCTCGATCACTGCGCCGCTGCCAGAACATTTCAGTGCGGGACGATTTTTTCGCGCCGCTGAGGACAGGCCAGGCGTCGAAGCCATCGAGCTTCAAGCCCGGCGGTGTCTGCGCGCCGGAAACCCCGGCCAGCGTCGGCCAGACCTCGAGGGAGGAGAGGAATTCATCGGTGACCCTGCCGGCCGGCAACCGACCCGGCCACGACGCGACGAACGGCACCCGCAGCCCTCCTTCCCACATCGTGGATTTCTGTCCGCGCAGCGGGGCATTGCCGCCATTGCCGGAGCCGCCATTGTCCGAGAAAAAGAGAATCAAAGTATTCTCGCGCTGTCCCTGCTTCTCCAGCTGCGCAACAACTTCGCCGATGGCGTCATCCATGCACGAGACGGCGCCATAGTACCTGGCGAGCTTTTCGCTGGCGACCTTCCTGCGATACATGGCGGTATAATTTTCGGGCGCCTGCACGCCCTCCGTCTCTTTCGCCTCGCCCGTGATTTCCTTTTTCTCCGCGGCCACCGAGGCAAAAGACGAGGCGCCGTGGGGTGCGTTGAAGGCCAGGTAGAGAAACCACGGCCGGTCATCCTTGGCGCGAACGAAGTCGAGTGCCTCGCGTTTGAAAAGGTCGGTGGCGTAGATGCCGCGATCTGCGTCGCTGCGCTCATTGTTCACAAAGAGCGAGGGCACGCCGTAGCGCTCATGCGTGTAGTAGTCGATGCCGTTATTGCCATGCCCGTAAAAGGAATCGAAGCCCCGCTGCAGGGGGAGAAAGCGCCGCGCCTGGCCCATGTCCCACTTCCCGACCATGCCCGTGCGATAGCCCGCGCTGCGGAGCAAGTTGCCGAGCGTCTGCTCCCGCACGTCCAGTCCAAGAGTCATCTCGGGCGAGACGGCATATTCATCGGGCGTGTAGCGATGGCCGTAATTGACGAGATCGTTGCGGATCATGTCGTACAGACCATTGCGCTGCGGGTATCGGCCCGTGAGCAGACTGCCCCGCGAGGGAGTGCAAGCGGACCACGCGACGTAGAAGTTGGTGGCGCGCACGCCCTCGGCGGCCAGGCGATCGAGATGCGGTGTCAGGACCGGCTTCGTCCCGATGCAACTGAGATCGGGGTAGCCCTGGTCGTCGCTGACAATCAGCAGGATATTCGGCCGCTCCGCGGCATGCAGTGCGACGGTGAGGAAAAACACGACACCGAGAATCCGGGGGATCATTCTGATAATATTCCATGGCTTCGTCGGCATCGTCGAATCAAATCTGAAAATGGCCGCGTGCATGCTGGACAGCACCGGGCGCAGTCGATACAGACAAGCGCCATGAGCTCCCAGACACCTCGCGATTTCACTCCGGAATCCGCTGCCCCGACGGACATCGCCCCTCTCGGTCGCACCGGTTCCAAGCCCGCCCATGAAATGACTGCCGAAGAAGAACGCGGCAGCGTCGATTGGGACGTCATCGCCGCCGATGCGGATTTCAAGAAGCTGCTCGCCGCGAAGATCCGCTTCATCCTGCCGATGACGATTTTTTTCCTCGTCTACTACTTTACGCTCCCGGTGCTGGTCGGCTGGTTTCCCGACTTCATGAAAACGAGAGTTGGAAATGTGAATGTGGCGTATCTTTTCGCGTTCTCGCAATTTTTCATGGCCTGGATCGTCGCCGGCATTTACGTGAGCAAGGCGGCTGGTTGGGACAAAGACGCGGCGGCCGTCCTCGCAAAATTCAAGAAATAGGAACCCTCTCATGAACCTCTTCCCATTGCTTCCGCTCGCCGAGGCCGCACCTGCGGCACCTGTGAATTACACGGCGCTCTTTATGTTCGTCGGCTTCGTCGCCGCCACACTGGTCATCACCTATTTCAGCGCCCGCAAGGCGTCCGGTTCGAATGCTTATTTCGCCGCCGGCCGTCGCATTACCGGCTGGCAAAATGGCCTCGCCGTCGCCGGCGATTATATGAGTGCCGCGAGCTTCCTGGGCATCGCCGGCATGATCGCGCTTTCCGGCTACGATGGCTTTCTCTATTCCGTCGGCTTCCTCGTCGCCTATCTGACTGTGCTCCTGCTCGTCGCCGAGCCGCTGCGCAATGCCGGCAAATACACCATGGCCGATGTGCTCGCCTATCGCCTCAGCCCGCGCCCCGTGCGAGCGATCGCTTCGCTGAGCACGATCATCGTCTCCACCTTTTACATGATCGCGCAGATGGTCGGCGCCGGCGATCTCGTGAAGGCGCTCATCGGTAGCGTGATTTCCTACAACGAAGCCGTGTGTATCGTCGGTGTCCTGATGATCGTTTACGTCGTCTTCGGCGGCATGATTGCCACGACCTGGGTGCAAATCGTCAAGGCGATCCTGCTCATGAGTGGCAGCGTCTTCCTCAGCGTGCTCGTGATGAGCAAATTCCATTTCAGCATCAGCGAATTCTTCGGTTCGCTCTCGCACATCACCTCGCACAAGGGGGACGCGGTCATCACCTCGGATTTCCTCACGCCCGGCATGAAGTTCAAGAACCCACTGGACTTTATATCGCTTTCCCTTGCCCTCGTCTTTGGCACCGCTGGGCTGCCGCACATTCTGATCCGCTTTTACACCGTGCCCGACGCCAAGACCGCCCGCGCCTCCGTGGTCTGGGCGATGGTCCTCATCGGCGTCTTCTATATCATGACGACGTTCTTCGGCTTCGGCGCCGCCAGTCTGCTCGGCCCTGATTTCATCGGCAAGAATGGCGGCGGCAACATGGCCGCACCGCTGCTCGCCCGCGAAGTCGGTGGCAATTTGTTCTTCGCCTTCATCAGCGCCGTCGCGTTCGCCACCATCCTCGCCGTTGTCGCCGGATTGACGATCAGCGCCAGCTCTTCGTTTGCGCACGATTTCTTCACGAACGTCATCCATCACGGCAAGGAACAGAAACCTGGCGAGGAAGTCCGCGTCGCGCGCATTACCGCGTTTGTGGTCGGGGCCATATCCATCGTGCTGGCCATCGGCCTCGGGCCGAATGCCAACGTCGCCTTCCTCGTCGGCCTGGCCTTTGCCGTCGCAGCGAGCGCCAATCTGCCGGTGATTCTCTTTTCCATCTTCTGGAAGCGCTTCAACACCGCTGGGGCCGTCTCCGGTCTGGCCGTCGGTCTCATCAGTTCGATTGGTCTGATCATCATCAGCCCCACGATCATGACCATTGATGCCGCGACGGTGGCCCCCGCCGCCCGCCATCTGATCCAGCACGCGCCCCTATTCACGTTGACGAACCCCGGGATCATTTCCATCCCTCTCGGCTTCCTGGCCGCGATCATCGGCACGCTCTGCTCGCGTGAACCCAGTGCGGAAGAGAAGTTTACCGAGCTCACCGTCCGCGCGAATACCGGTCTGGGTTCAGAAAAGGCGACGGCCCACTAGGCTGACCATCGCTGGATTTCGGCCAGAAAAGGCGAAAGAGGCCATGCAGCCCATGGATGGCCACGCCAGGTGTCTGCGTTTCCCTTCGTGCCTTTGTGACTTCGTGGTTATATTGGGCGGGTCGTGTCCGTGATCAGGCATCTTTACTTCCACATCCCCTTCTGCCCGAAGCTCTGCCCCTATTGCTGTTTTTATGTCGAGACGGGCACGCAGAACAAGACGACCCGCTTTCTGGATGCGCTGCTGCGGGAGGTCGAAGCGGCGCAGGCGACGCACGATCTTCAACCGGAGACGATCTACTTCGGCGGCGGCACGCCGAGCGCGCTGACTTGTGAGCAGCTGGAATACTTGCTCGGCGGGCTGCGGGCGCGTCTCGACTTGAGTGCGCTGCGCGAATGGACCTTTGAGGTGAATCCGGCCACCGTCCGCGCGGACAAGGCGCGAGTGCTGCGGGACGCCGGCGTTTCGCGGATCAGCCTCGGCGTGCAGTCTTGGGACGATGGGCTGTTGAAAACGCTCGGGAGAATTCACGACTCAGAGCAGGCCGAGAAGACCTACGGAATCCTGCGCGAGGCCGGCTTCGACAATATCAATATCGACCTCATGTTTGCCGTTCCCGGCCAGTCGGTCGCACAGTGGCAGGCCACCCTCGACCGCACCATCGCCCTGCGCCCCGAGCACGTCTCGTCCTACTGCCTGACCTACGAGGAGGACACCGAGTATTTCCGGCAGCTCAAGCTCGGCACTTTTCGGCAGGACGACGACCGGGATGTCGCCCTGTTTGAGACGACCATCGATACGCTGACTGCCGCCGGATTTGGCCATTACGAGATTTCCAACTACGCACGGCCGGGTTTCGAATCGACCCACAATTTCGCCTACTGGCAGGGCGCGGATTATCTCGGATTCGGGCCCAGTGCCTTTTCCACGATCGGCCTGCGCCGCTGGCAAATCGTGCCCGACACCGCCGGATACACCGAGCGCACGCTGGCCAATGAGAACACCGTGCACTTTACCGAAGAACTCACGGAAGCCACTCGGGCCGGGGAGATCGCGGCGTTCGCCATGCGCACTCGCGACGGTATCGCCACCGACGCGCTGGGCCGCTGGGGTAAGGAAATGCGGGAGTTTCATGAGCTGGGATTTGTCGAGCATCGCGATGGCCGCACGGTGCTGACGCGCCGCGGCAAGCTCATGGCGGACTCCGTGGCCGAGGCTTTCGTCTAGGCGCCGTCGCATGGACTATGATGTCGCCATCATCGGCGCGGGGCCGGCGGGCTCGACCTGCGCGGCACATTGCGCACAAGCGGGCTGGCGGACGCTGCTCATCGAGAAGGCGCGCTTTCCCCGGGACAAGGTCTGCGGCGACTGCGTCAATCCCGCCTGCTGGCCGGTGCTGGATCGCCTGGGCGTCACTGAGCGCGTGCGGGCGCAACCCCACGCGCAGCTCGCGGAAGTGGCCTTCATCAGCCCGCGGGGGCGCACCTTGCGTCTGCCGTTGGCGCCCTCCGAGCGCGGCGAGATCGCCATTCCCCGGCGCTTGCTGGATGCCGTCCTGCTCGACCGCGCCCGGGAGCTGGGCGCGGAGGTCCACGAGGACGCTCCCCTCACCTCCTTGGAAAAGGGGTGGCGCTTGCAAACGACGCGCGGGGCATTTTCCGCCCGCTACTTGATCGCCGCAGACGGCCGAAACTCCACGGTCGCCCGCTTGCTCGGCCTCCTCCCGTCCGCCGCGAAGGATCGCATCGGCCTCCAGACGCACCTGCCGAGACCGCCCGAAATGCGCGGACGGGTAGCCATGCATTTCCTACCCTTCGGCTACTGCGGCATGAACGACGTAGGCAACGACCTGTTCAATCTCTGCCTCGTCGCCCGGCCGGAGCACCTGCCCGACTTGAAGGCTTGGGCCGGGAGCCGCTTCGCCATCCCAGCAGACGTGGCGTGGCGCACCATCACACCGCTGAGCCGCGCGCCCATTCCAGCCGTGCACGAGAACCTGCTCGTCATCGGCGATGCCGCGCGCGTCGTGGAGCCGTTCACCGGCGAAGGTATCTACTACGCACTCGCGTCTGGGGAATTGGCCGCGCGCCATCTGCTTGCGAAAGACCTGCCCGGTTTCGCCGCGGCGCACGCGCGGCTGTATCGCGGGCGCCTCTGGATCAACGAGCTCGCCCGCGCCGCAGTGCTGCGTCCGTGGCTGGCCAATGGCATCCTGGAGCTTGCCCATCTCTTTCCCCAAGCCCTC
>NZ_JBDUCX010000162.1:0-15132 GCF_040003245.1 Chthoniobacter sp. | reverse complement strand
CAGATGATCGCGCCAAGTTTTTGGGTCGATCCGCGCACCGGCAACGACTATCTGCTCACCGTCCAATATCCCGAGGGCGCCGTGAAAACGCTCACCGACTTGCGCAGCATCCCCATTCGCGCGCCGGGACAACCGGACTCTGCCCGGCTCGATGCAGTCACGGAGCTGAAACCAATCCAGGCACCCACCGAAGTGGATCACTACCAATTGCGCCGCGTCATCGACGTTTATGTGGCCCCCCACGCGGAAGAACTGGGTCGTGTCGCGAGCGCTGTGGATCGCATCGTGAAGCACATCGATAAGCCCGAGGGCATCCGTATCACTCTGCGCGGCTCGGTGCAGGCGATGAACACCTCGTTTCTCTCCTTCGGCCTAGGCCTGATCCTCGCTGTGGTCCTCGTCTATTTGATCCTCGTCGCACAGTTCAAGTCCTTCATTGACCCGCTCCTGATCCTGCTCGCCGTGCCCCCGGGCATCGTCGGCGTCCTTATCATGCTCACGACCACCGGGACGACGCTCAACGTCATGTCGCTCATGGGGATCGTGATGATGGCTGGCATCGTCGTTTCCAACAGCATCCTCTTAGTGGAATTCACCCATCGTCTCCTTGAGGACGGCTTGCCCTTGCGCGAAGCCGTGCAGACCGCCTGCCGCGTTCGCTTGCGCCCGATCTTGATGACATCGCTCGCGACGATTTTCGGTTTGATTCCGATGGCCTTGAAACTCGGCACCGGCAGCGAGGCCTACGCGCCACTGGCCCGCGCGATCATCGGCGGACTCACCGTCTCGGTGGTGCTGACCGTCTTCCTTGTGCCAGCCGCCTTCTATATCGTCTATCGCAAGCGTTTCGGCGAAGACACTCCCGGTCCAAGGCCCCTCGAGAAAGTGCCTCAGCGCGAACTTCAGCCCATCTCATGAAGCGCTTCCTCGCCCTGTTTTTCGGCTTCGCCTGCTGGGCGGTCGCGGCGTCGCCAAAACCAAAACCGCCAACGACGCCACCGCGGCAAAACCGCCCGGCGCCGGTGGAACAACTCGATCTGACCAAAGCCGAGGCCATTGCCTTGCGACAGTCCCCCACGGTCTACATCGCGCAGGATAGGGCGCTGGCCGCGCAACAGGTCGTTCGCGAGGTGCGCTCCGCCTTTTTCCCGCAAATCACGGCCGAGTTCAGCGCCGTGGCCACCGGGGATGACATCGCCGGCCGGCTCGGCTGGAATACGTTCACCAACAAGGACACGCGCATCTCCGCCTCGGGCGGCTTGAATAACCCGACGGTGCTCAGTCGTCAGGCGAACGGCATTCTTTTCAGCCAACTGCTGACCGATTTTGGACGTACCTGGGACCTGACCGCCGCCTCGAAAAGCCTGGCCCTCTCCGAGGCCCAGAAAAGCATGCTCGCCCGTGCCAAGGTGCTGCTGCTGGTGGATCGCGCCTATTTTGAGGCCCAGCAGGCGCAGGCCGTCCTCCGCGTCGCCGATGAGACCGTGATGTCCCGCCAGCTCCTCGCGGATCAAGTGGGTGCATTGGCCAAGAGCGAGCTCAAGTCCGAGCTCGATGCCAGCCTCGCCCGCGTGAGTCTTGACGAAGCGAAGTTGCTGCGGCTGGAAGCTCGGAACCGCGTCGACGCCGCCTTTGCCGATCTCTCGAACGCCCTCGGCTACCGCGAATCGCGTCGCTTCGCCCTTACCCCGATGCCGCAATTCGCTCCGCCGAAAGGCAATCTCGCCGAGTACATCGCCCAGGCGCTGGCCATGCGCCCGGAAGCGCTTTCCCTGCGGCATGAGCGCGACGCCGCCCAGAAGATTGCCGCCGCCGAGCGTGCCGCGCACTACCCGAGAATCACTCTCATGGGCGCTGCTGGTCGCGGCACGGCGGGCGATCCTCGCGTGGAGGGCGACTACGCGGCCGCCGGCGTCAATGTCGAGGTGCCGATCTTCACGGGCTTCCGCTTGAGCGCACGAGCGCGGGAAGCCGCGCTGCGGGCCCAGACCGCCGAACAGACCCTGCACGAGATTGAAAACCTAATCGCCAAGGACGTCGAAGTCGCCCTGCTCAGCACCACGAATGCCTCCGACAAAATCGTGGTTACTGCCAGCCTGCTCGGCAACGCGGAACAGGCCTACGACCTCGCCGAGGCCAAATACAAGATCGGCCTCACCTCCATCGTGGAACTCAGCCAGGCACAGCTCGCCAAGCTCCAGGCCCAGATCAACCACACCAGTGCGACCTACGAATACCAGATCAACCGACTCGTCCTCGATTTCCAAACCGGCGCTCCCAAGTACCTTCAACCAACGGGGAAGGTTCTGACGGATTGAAACGGCGGACACCATGGACTCGCACGAAAGCGAGCCCATGGTGCTGCCACCAAGAACGACTATTTGATCGGCACGAACCCGACCGAATTGACAATCGCCTGTCCTTTCGGGCCGATCGTGAAGTCGAGAAATGCCTTGGCATCCCCGCTCGGCTCGCCAGCCGTGTAGTAAAAAGTCGGCCGCCAAAAAGCGTAGTTATGCGCCCTGATGGACGCTTGTGAGGGGGCCACATTATCGACCGGCAGAGCCTTGACTCCGCTGGCTTTGATGTAAGCCAGGCCCACATAGCCGATGCCGCTGGGGTTCTTGCCCACTTCGGCCGCGATTTGCTCGTTGCCCGCCAGCTTTTGCGAACTCTTGGCGTAATCACGTTTCTTCATGGCCAGTTCCTTGAAATCCGAGAACGTGCCCGAGGAAGTATTGCGGGTGTAGATGGAAATCTTGCCCGCCATGCCGCCCAGGGCGCTCCAGTCGGTAATGTCTCCGGTGAAGATTTGCTCCACCTGCTTTTTGGTCAGCTCTTTGACGGGATTGGCGGAATTGACGATGATCGCGATGCCGTCAAAGGCGACGATCGTCGGCTTCAAAGTGAGGCCCTTCGCTCCGGCCTCGGAAACTTCGGTCGGCTTGGTGCGACGACTCGACATGCCGATATTCGCCGTACCGTCGATGAGTGCGGCGATGCCCGTGGTGGAGCCTTCGGCCGCGATCTCGAAGCTCGTCCCCGGACTCTGCGCCTTGAAGGCTTCGGCAAGTTGCGGAACCAGCTTGGCGCCCAGGGTGTCAGATCCCTTGATGACGACTTTGCCGGCGTGGGCCAGCGTCGCCATCAAAGGCAGCAGCGCGGTGGCAGTGATAAATGGATTCAATTTCATGTGCGCGATTTCGATTGCGACCGGCCGGCGCCGTTATTCAGACGCCGGCCAGTCGCGTTACCCTAGAACTTGATGTTGAAATCGAGCTGGACGGTGTTGGAGGTGTTGTATGGCGCGATGCCGCCCACGCTCGTGGCGCGACCACCGCTGAGGCCCTGGTCCAGATTCCAGAACATATATCCCGTGGCGTTGATGACGACGAAGTCGGTGATCGCGTAGCCGATGCCAAGCTTGAAGCCACGCATGTTCAGGGCGCTTTGAGCGGAGTCGTCGTCGTTGAGGTTCGGGTCCACCGAGGCGATCCCCGTCTCGCGATAGTTCAGGTAGGCCACCCAGTCACCCTTCTTCTTGGTCTCACCCAATTGGAACCCGACCAGCCAGGCGATGGAATCGCGGGCCTTGTATGGCCGGCTGCCAAAGTCCTTGAGCTGATACACGTTGTCGAAACGGTTCCGCCCGCTGACATTGTAGGCAAAGTCCCAGTAGAGCTTCGATTTGAGGCCGCCGATCTTGAAGGAGATATCGCCGGGCGCGGTGAGGATATGCAGCGCACGGGTCTCACCATTCACGGCTGGCAAGGTCACGTTGTTGGTCGTCGACACCGTCTGGTTTTGACGGGTGGCGGTGCTGGTGAAGGTCTGGTTCGCTTTCGAGGGATCGGTCGCCACGCCGGAAGCCTTGCTGCCCACCAAGGTGATGACACCGCCGTTGCGGGAGGAGGAAGCAGTGGCGCTGATCTTCCGCGGCCCGCTCACGGTCGCCGCGCCGGAGGTCTTGTTGTTCGGCGTGATGGTCGTCTGGGTCGTCGTGGTGGTCGTCAGCGGGGTGATGGTCTTGGTGGGTACCCCGGCGGCGTTGTAGGAAATGGCCACGTTGTCCACTTCCTGCACCGTGGTCTGCACCGCCGTCGTCCCGCTGCTGATCGCGCCTTCGTCACTGAAGGGCAGCTTGTTGATCGTTCCCGTCATGTGGGCCGCATTCTCAGCCAGGAAACTGGGTGCCACCGTCACACTCGTGTCTTTATTGAACTTGTAGGTCGCCACGAGCTGCTCCTGGAAAATCCAAGGGTCGGAGTTCAGGTTGCTCGTGTTGGCAAACTCGTTGTTGTCGCCAAAGATGAATTGTCCGCCGATGAGCGAGACTTCCCACGGATTATCCCGGCTCGGCTCCGCCACGCCCTTGCCATCGCCACTCGGTCCACCCGATCCGCCGAATAGCGGCATCTTGTGAAAGGAAATCTTCTCCGTCAGGCCAGCCGGCTGAATGTCCGGGTCCCACACCAGATCCGTGGTGTAAAAGGGATTGGCCTGCTTGCCGGCCACGATGCGCAGCCAATCGTTCTGCCAGCCCAGATAGGCCCGCGAAATGAAGATGGAATCGTTATTGAACCCACCGCTGAAGGTCTGGTTGCCCGAGTCCGGGGTCTGGCCGGTCTGCAATTGAATTCCGGCAAACCAGTCCGGCCCAAGATTGATGTCCGCGTTCAAACGCAGTCGATATTGCCAGCGGGAGCGCTGGTTGACGTCATTCCCATCTGGCACCTGAGCCTGCGTGTCCGTATACGTCCAGCGCATCCGCAGATCGCCGTAAAGCTTCAGCGCTGTCACGGAATTGCTCAGGTTGATCTTCCCGGCATTGGTCTGTGAAAAATCCTTCATCATGTCCGCCCGCACCTCTTCGCCCTCCTGGTCAGTGAGAATGCCTTTCTTGATTAGCTTGTCGACCAGAGCGCCGGCGTCCTGCGCGTGAAGAGGGGCTGCTGTGCAGCCGATGGCGGCGAGGGCGGCGGCGAGTTTCAGGGTGTATTTACTGTGCATGTTTTTCAATGGGGTGTGGGTTGGCGGATAACGGATGAGACACTTAAGGAGGATTGTGACAACCGTGTGGCGTGATTGTGACAATTGGGTGACAATGATGACGTTATCGCGTCATTCAGGTGACGGATGTGGTACCAGCCTGCATAAACACCTCGCGTTTCCTCTGCGTCCCACTGGGGGACGGTATTCCACTCGCCACACAATTGTCACTTTGCCGGCGCGGTGCTCAGGCGAAGTGACAGACAAATTCACCCGCCTTGCGCTGCTTCGCCAAAAATTTGCCTCAGGCACTGCCAGGCTCGGCGCGCCCGGGCGTGCCCGCCAGCCTCCCGCTGCAAAGACCAACCCGATATCTGTTCGTCTGAACCTAAAATTTTAATCCTGAAGTTTAGACAAAGCAAAGCATTGGCCGGATCGGACGATCTTCCGAGCCGGCCATTCGTGTTTTTGGGGGATGCTTGTCCGAACGATCCTTCGTGCGAGTACTTCTAGAGATTTGCCACCGTCGTGCGCGACGCGTTGACCACCAGCGGCACAGCGACATCGCCCTTGGTTTCGGATTTACCGACCACGGTGTAACGTCCCGGTGGCAGGCTCACGCGCGCCGGGCTTTCGTCCCGTTCGCTCAGATGATTCCGCACCGACCGGCAGAGGACTCCGCGACTGTCGTAGATCTTGTACGGCGTGTGCGGGTAGTAGACGATATCCCCCGAGCTGATGGGATTCTCCGTTTCGGTATAGACGATCAGATAACCTGTGACGGGTTTGGATCCACTATCGGAGCCCACCGTAGGGAGCGCAGTTAAAGGCTGACTGTGGGCGCAACTGGCGCCGGTGAACAAGGCCGCGGCCAACAGGCTGGTCATGATGCGCAATCGCGTTTTGGAGTTCATAGTGTGAGGTGAAGGAAGCGGGGCATTCGGGACCGGGGAATCAGCAGGCGATGCGGTAGCCAAATCCGTAGACCGTCTTGATGTGGCGGCCGGCTTCCCCGAGCTTGTTCCGCAGTCGGCGGAGATAGGTATCCACACTCCGGTTTTCGATCGCGTGCTCGTTGCCCCAGACCTCGGAGAGCAGCCGGTCGCGCGTCTGGACCACGTTTGGGCGCTCCGCCAGCGTGGCCAGAAGCTTGAATTCCGTCGGCGTCAATTCGATGGCCTCGCCATTCACCACCGCGCAGCATCGCGCATGATCGACGGAAATCGGCCCCGCTTTCACAACGCCCTGGCGCCAGCCTTGGGACCGCCGTTGCACCGCCTTGACCCGCAGCACCAGTTCCTGGGCGTTACAGGGCTTGGCGATATAGTCATCCGCTCCCAATTCGTACCCCAGGATGCGATCCGATCCCGACTGGCTCGTCGTCAGCATCATCACCTGAATCTCTTCGGTCGCGGGATCCGCACGGAGAGCGCGGCAGAGTTCCAGTCCCGACAACCCGATAAGCGCCACCTCGGTGATGACCATTGCCGGCCGGAAGTCGCGCGCCCACGCCAGACCCACCTCCCCGTCCGCCACCGTCTTCACCGTGTAGCCAGCTCCGCGCAGGCTTTCGACCACGATCTCGACACATTCAAGATCATCATCAACGACGAGGATCGTATCGCTCAGAGGTGGTGAGTTCTGACCGTTAGCCGCGGGAGACGGAGCACTAAAGATCCTCATATGCCCATACCGTAGGTCCCCGGAATTAGGCGCTTATGATGATTTCATTAAGATTCCCTCACCCATTCTCAGGGGTATTCTCCGCGGACTGGGCACCGCCGATGCTATATCGACATTGAGACAATGATAGCGATCGCGACTCCCCGTCCTCCCGATCTCCCCGAGCGGTGGCGCTGGGCTGCCTTCGCCGCGAGCCTCGCCGTGATCGTCCTGGGCCTCGTCGTGCTCGTCGGCTGGCACGCGCACCTTTCCGCTCTCGTCCAGGTCGCGCCCGGTCTCGCCGCGATGCAGTACAACACCGCGCTTTGCTTTATCCTTTGCGGACTGGCCCTCGGCTCCTGGTTGCAGGGACGCGGAAAGTTGCTGGTCTGGTTTGGGGGAATCATGGTGGCCGCCATGGGGGAACTCACCCTCGCGGAGTATGTCCTCCAGACGAGCCTGGGCATAGATCAGCTTCTCTTTCACTCCAGCGTGGCAATCCCGGGCGAACTCACGCGCACGCCGGGCAGGTGGGTCGCATGTCCCCTCTCTCTGCGCTCTGCTTTTCCGCTCTCGGCGTCGCCTTGCTCGCCCTGGTCGCAGGCGGCAAGCGCTGGCGCATGCCCCTGGCCGGCACGCTCTCCTCCATCGTCATCAGCCTCGGCGTCATTGCCATCGTCGGCTACATCTTCGGGTTGCCGGGCACTTACGGCTGGGGACAGATGACGCGTGTGGCCCCGCACACGGCCGCCGGCTTTGTCGTTCTGGGCACCGGACTGTTCCTCACCGCCTGGCATTCCAGCGGCCAGGCCACGGAACGCACGCCGCGTTGGTTGCCCATCGCCCTGGCCCTGGCCACGGTCACCGCGACGCTCGTGCTCTACTTCGCTCTCGATTCCAAGCAAAACACGCAAATCGCCCGCATCGTTCGCGCCGGTGCGGAAAGCGCCCGGAGTCAAATCACACTGCGCATGGAAGCGCGGATGAAGTCGCTGGTTCGCATGGCCTCTCGCTGGGAATCCGACGGTCGTACGGCGCAAGCATCCTGGGAAGCGGATGCGACGAGCTACATTCACGATTTTCCCGACATGCAGGCGATCGAATGGATCGACACGGCGCACGCCATTCGCTGGATCGCACCGTTCGCGGGAAATGAAGCCAAGGTCGGCCTCAACCTCGTCAACGAAGAGCGCCGCGCGGCCGCGATCGCCCAGGCGGAGCGGGAGCACCAGCCGGCTATTACCCGCACGGTGCCTCTCTTCCATGGTGGCCTGGGTTATGTCGTCTATGTTCCGCTGACCGTCGCCGGACAACCGGATGGCGTGCTGGGCACGGTCTTCCGAGCCGAAGCACTCTTTGCGCGCTATCTCCCCGCAGGCATCGCTCCCGGGCAGGCGATCCGCATTTCGGAAGGCGGGCTCACCGTCTACGAACGCGATGCCGGCGTATCTCCTTCACAGCCAGAATGGATCGCGCACGAACGGGTCGAAATGCACGGGACGACCTGGGATCTGCGGACCTGGCCCACCCCGGCGCTTTTGGCGGAACTGAATGATCCCCTTCCCGAGATCGTCCTCGCCGCCGGCTTGCTGGGTGGCGTGCTCCTGGCCGCCGTGTGTTACCTCGCCCAGCGCGCCTCCCGCCTCGCCCGCCTGGCGGCGCGCGCCCGCGACGCCATGCAACGCGCGCTCGAAGAGGTCAAGACGCTGAAGGGTCTCCTCCCGATTTGCGCCTGCTGCAAGCGGGTCCGCGACGACACTGGCTACTGGAGCCAGGTAGACACCTATCTGCATCGCCACACCGACGCCAAACTCAGTCACGGCTACTGCCCCGAATGCGCGGCCAAGGCATTTACCGAGTTTGGCCTCGAAGTGCCGGAAAGGGTCCGCGCCGAATTGGCGGAGCGCAATTTCGAGTAGGAAAGGCTTTCTACTCGGGTGTGCCGCGCGGCACCGTCACATCCTTCAGGCCGTCCGTGCTGAAATCGTTGTCCGTATAGTTCACATCATGCTTGATCCGCGAGCCGTCGATCAGGGTCGTGGAATCTCCGCCGGCGCCACGCACGGAAAGATTGGCCGGGATATGATGGCCGGCATCCGACACGACCCGTGTGGTATCTATGCGCCGGAGCACTTGTCCCGAGCCCGAATACTTTTCAATGCGCAACGGCACGAGGCGCTTCGCATCGATCCAGCTCCGAACGCTGCCGTAAGTGGACCGGTCACCCTTCCCAGCCTTCGATTCCAGGATCTGGCAGCTCACGCCATCCACGGCTTCCGTGCCGACGATGGCCTGCTGGTCCCACGCGTAGAAGTTATCGATGATGTCCTCGTACGAGAGGTCGCTCCCAAACAGCCCCTCCTTCAGGTCGTTGATCGGACGGACCACGCCGGGCAGGGTAAAGATGGAGCCACTCGCGCGACCACCGCTCTTTTTCAGCAGCACGGCTTCGCCCTTTCGCTCCTTCGGAAAAAGTACCTGATACACGACTTCGGAAGATCCCCTCACCAGCCGCTGCTTGATCTGCAATTGCAGCGTCTCCGGTTTCGGGCCCTTGATCTCCATGCGCAGGCGAACGTAGGAATTGCCGTCCTGCCGCAAGGCGCTGAGCTTGGATGCCAGATCACTGGCAGCCGTATCCGCCGCGCAAGCGATTCCGGTAAGAGAGAGGAAGACGACAGGCAGCAGGCGGGAAAGATTCATACGAGTGGATTCGTTTCTGAGGAGGGCACAGGACGTCAGCCGTGCAAAGCCTGGCTCGGCATGAGCCGCGAACTGCGCCAGGCGGGATAGACACCGCTCACGACGCCGACGACGACGGCAATCGCCACGGCCGTCACCAGCAGGCGCGGGTTCAAATCGGGCTCGAGCAATCCCCGCATGGCGGGAGCTGTGACCAGCACCTTCACCCCGGCAACGCCGAGCAACACCCCACACACGCCGCCGAGAAATCCCAGCAGCGCCGATTCCCACAAAATCATCCGCATGATCCGGCTCCGCTTCCAACCGATGGCGAGCAGCACGCAAATCTCCTGGGTGCGCTCGAAAACCGTCATCATCATCGTGTTCATCACGCCCAGGACACCGACGAGCACCGCCAGCAATGAGGTGCCCCAACTCATCGCGCGGATAATGCGGTAAGCCTGGCTGTCGCGAATATGATCGCCGGCCACCACAGCACGCGCCTCGGGAACCGCCTTCGTGATTTGGTCGCAAAGCTGCGTGATCTCTTCCTTGGTCGTACCCGGCGTCACCCGTAGATCGATGATATTGATCTTCCCTTCGTTGCCGGTCAGTTCCTGGAACAACGGCAGCGACAGAATCACGGAGCCATTCTCCACCACCGCGCCACCATCGACAATTCCGACCACCGCCAGTTCTTCCGTTTCCAATTGGAGCGTCTCGCCCACTTTTTTCTTCAGTACCTCCGCGGCCGTCCGTCCCAGCACGACCGCCTTCTCCTTCGCATCGTTGGGAAGTCTGCCTTCGACAACTTTCAGATTTTTCCACGAGAAACCGCCCCATTGCCGCGCCGACACGATCATCATGTCGGCCTTCTCCACACTGACGAGATCGACGAGCAGCGAGCAGGTTTCCGCCACATGCGGAATCGGCGTGATACGCTCGACCACGGAGGCGCTAAATGGCTTCGGCGTGAGCGCGCTGCCCATGTTGCTCACGACGATGTCGGTCCCGCGGGTTTTCATCCCCGCCTGCCAGCTCGTCTCGAAGCCGCGTGAGATGCCGACGAGCGCGACCACCGCCGCGATGCCGATGGAAATACCCACCATCGTGAGCCCGGTGCGCACCGGCCGCCGCCATAATCCCCGCGTAACGATAGTGAGGAAAGTCATGGCGTTGAGTTCAGCGTGTCGGAAATGATGCACCCGTCCCGCATGGAGATCACCCGGCCGGCCCGGCGCGCGATCCCCGGGTCGTGAGTCACGAGCACCAGGGTGAAATGGTGTTCCTGTTGCAAGCGCACAATGAGGTCCATGACCACGCCGGCGTTTTCGCTGTCGAGATTGCCCGTCGGTTCATCCGCGAGCAGGACGGAGGCGTCGTTGGCCAGGCTGCGCGCAATCGCCACGCGCTGGCGTTCTCCGCCGGAGAGCTTGGCGGGAAAATGATGGAGCCGCTTTTCGAGTCCGACCAAACCCAGCAAATCCGTGGCGCGCTGCTTGCGCTCCGCAGCCGTGCGCTGTGATTCCAACATCGGGATCTGCACGTTCTCGATCGCGGTGAAAGTCGGCAGCAAATGAAAGGCCTGAAAGATGAACCCAACATCATGGGCCCGGTAGGAGGCAAGATCGGGCCGCTCGGCCAGCGAGCAACCGCGATAAAGCAACGACCCGCCACTGGGGTGATCCAGCGCGCCGAGCATCTGGAGCAAGGTTGATTTACCCGAGCCGCTTTGCCCAACAATCGCCACGAACTCGCCTGCCTGAATGCGAAAATCCACGCCGCGCAACGCCTGGACCTGGCCATCGTCATACTCCTTTTTCAGCGCCACCGCCTCGAAGACACACTCACCACCGTCATGCGAGGTCGCCATCAGGTGAGCGCCTGCCTGGCCAGTTCCTGTCGCGTCGGTACGGTCACGCCGCGCCACTGGGCGCCCACCCGCGGGTCAGCCAGGTTGATGAACATATCGTAGACCGCCGCGCCGAAGCTGCGAAACGGAGGACGCTCCTCAGGGGTGCTCGGCTCGAGCGCCGCCGCGTGCCGCGGCAATTCCGGGTGCGGGAGACCGGAGCGCCAGTGGTGCACGCCATGGTACGGCTCGTGAAGCAGCGTGAAGTTGAGAAAGGTGGCCATCCATCCGTCCGTCACGATGCTGCGCGTGGAGCTGTTGACCGTCGAACCCGTGAGCCCCACGTGCTCCACGTATTTCCGCACGCTCTGCATATTCGCCGCCAGCCAGGCCGGCGCGAGGTGCAGCCACACGAAGTACAGCCACAAATGAAAATTACCGATCACGGAGAGCACTACGGCCCAGACGAACGCCGTGGCTGCAAATTCCGTCCAGATGCGCCGGCGCAATTTCTTGTTCCGGATCGGCGAGCCCTCGCGCAGGAACGTCCGAATGAAAAGAAACGGGGTGAAGAAAAGCCCCATCGTGAGTTCGAGGATTGCCGCGGACACCCGCCACCAGCGCGGCATCGTCGGATGAATGAACGGCCAAAGCTCGTCGTCGCGTTCGGAAGCCAGATACGCGTGGTGCAACTGGTGCGCCGCCCGATACAGGGAAAAGCTCATGATGCTCAGCGTGCCGATGATGAGGCCATCGATTTCATTGAGGATCCGGCTCTTGCGCAGCAACCCGTGCGTCGCCTCGTGAAAACCGATCAGCATCCCGTGCATGAGATGGCTCGTCACCAAAACGAGTGGCACAGCCACCCAGTACCAACCGTGATACACCGCGACACCCATCGACACTTGCGAGATCGCAAACAGCACCACCAGGATCGGAAACGCCACCCCGGTGATCCAGTGCGGCTCATGGGGGTCAACTTCGATTTCGGTGGTCGGCGCGGAATTCATCGCGGGGATTCGGTGAGGGCGGCGACGCGGGCCTCGGGAGAGCGGCAGGCGGCGGCCAGCACACTCTCGAACAAGCGTCCGAGGTTTTCCACCTCGGCTTGCGGAAAGAGCTGCGGCCGGAAGAGCCAGACGACTTCCAATTGGTCCCCGTCCTCGGTGATTTCGCACGCGAGGTGGCAACGGGCCGTGCCTGTCGAGCGCATGCGCAATTTTGCCGAAAGGCCGGGCAGCGCCACGTCCGGGATCGGGTGATTTTGCAAAGCGAAGCGCACCTCGAAGATCGGATTATGCCCCGGTGTACCCTTGTCGCCCAGCGCCTGCGCCAGTGCCACAAACGGCATGGCGTTGGCAAAGCAATCCACCGTCGTCTGGTGCATGGCCCGCAGGCTCTCGGGGAAAGTCCGCTTCGCATCGACGCGGCCGCGCAGCGGCACGATGCCGGCGTAGTAGCCCATCGTCTCATTCGCGGCTTGCTTCGTGCGGTTGGCCACCGGCGTGCCCACAAGAACATCATCGGTCCCCGCCCACTCCGCGAAGGCCACCTGGAAGGCCGTGAGCAGCGTGCTGAAAAGAGTAGCTCCCGACCGGCGGGCCAGTTCGCGCGCCGCCTTGGTGAGATCCGCTGGGATTTGCCCAACCAGGCGTTCCGACCCACCGGACGCCGTGTTCGGTCCTTCCAGGGAATCCCAGAGCCGCTGATATCCCACGAGATGCGATTTCCAAAACGCGATCCGCGGCTCCAGCTCCGACGGCTTCCAGAAGGCGCGCTCCGCCGCTCCCCACGCACTGTAACTTTGCGGCACGGCGGGCAACCCATCGCGCATTCCGCGCACCCGTTGGATGAAGGCGAGACACAATTCCTGGACGAAGAGCCCCAGCGTCCAGCCATCGCCGATGGCGTGATGAATGGTGAAGACCAGCACATGATCGTCCGGCGCGCGGCGCAACAGGTCCACGCGATAGAGCGGTCCTTGCAAGAGATCGAACGGCTCGCTGAAAATCTGTCGCGCAATTTCCTCCATCGCCTCGGGATGGCTTTCCGCCGCGGTCAGCTCGCGAAAGCGAAATTTTGGGATGCCCTCCTTGCGAATCATCTGCACGGGTCCGTCTTTTCCGGGGAGAAAGGAAACGCGCAGCGCCTCCTGCCGTTCCACCACCAGTTGCAGGGCGCCGGCGCCGTCGTCGGGGGTGATATTGCCGCGCACCTCGATCAGGCAGCAGATGTGGTTCGCTGCGTCCGCCACCGGTATCGGCGAAGTTTCCCACAGCTCGCGCTGCGGAAAAGTGAGCGGCTGCAGCCGCAGCTCGCCGCTTTCCAGCCGTTGCTTCAATAGGGCGCGTTTATCTCCGGACATGATGGGTGTCGCGGCGGCTACTTCACCACTCCTTGCGGATCGGGATCCGCGTCCGGAGCCGAGCTATCGCCCAGCAACCGGTCGAGCTCTTCGTCCGACAAGGCTTCGAGATCGACTTCCTCGGCCGTCGCCGCCTCCACCGGAGCCTCGGCAGGCGCCGGAGCGACTGCCCCGGTCTTGCCACCCATGTGGCCGGCGATGAGACTGGCGATCTGTCCGATGGTCCGGGCGCGCATCAAGCTGGTCGGGGGCAAGGCCACACCGATCGCGGCTTCGAGCGAATTCTCAATCTCGACGCCCATGAGCGAATCGAGGCCGAGGTCCGTGAGCGGCTGATCTTCCCGCAAGCTGTCGGGCTTGACGCGCAACACCGAACCCACGACTTCGCGCACGGCCTGCACGATGATTCCTTCGCGATCTTCCGGCGTGGCCGATTCGATCTTGAGCCGCCAGTCGCTGGTCACTCCCCCACCCTCCTGTCCTTCGACGGAGGTGAGGATGCGTTCGAGCAGCGGGTTCTCCTGCGCGCTGCGGAAGAACTGGCGCCACTTCGCCCAGTCCACGCGAATAGCCACGACCTGCGTGTTGCCCGCCATGAGCGACGATTCGAGGATAGATACGACCTCGCCGGGCGAGATCTCCGTCGTGCCCTGCCGGGCGAGGAATTCGGCGACGCGCTCGTTGCGCGCCACATAGCCTTCGCCGCCGAGCACGCCCCAGTTCATCGTCAGCGCGGGCAGGCCGAGCGTGTGCCGATGATGCGCGAGCGAATCGAGGAAGGCATTGGCCGCGCCGTAATTTCCCTGCGCCGGATTGCCGAAGAGACTGGAAACGGACGAGAACATCACGAAGCAATCGAGCTTCATTTTCTCGGTGCCCTTGTGGAGCAGCCAGGCGCCGTAGGCCTTCGGGCCCATCACGCTCTGCATGCGCTCGCGCGTGAGCGCCGCCAGCGGCGCATCGTCGATGACCATGGCCAGATGGAAGACGCCCAGCAACGGCTGTTTGGCGGCTTTGATCTCCGTGAGCAGTCGCTTGATGTCCTTTTCCGAGCCGGCGTCGGCGCGCACCACGCGCACTTCCGTGCCAAGGTTGCGCAGGCTCTTGACGAAGGCTTCCGCCTCCGGCGTCGCGGCGCCACTGCGGCTGCTCAGCACGAGATGTTTCGCCCCGCATTTCACCAGCCATTGCGCGACCACTTTGCCGAAGCCACCGAACGCTCCCGTGATAAGGTAACAACCGTCCGCCTTGATCGAGAACGGCGCAGGCAATGGCTCGCCACGGCGCGGGACGAACACTTCTGGGAAGGAAACGATGACCTTGCCGATGTGCTTGCCGCTCGCCATGAGGCGGAACGCCGCGTCGATGCGGCAGGCGGCAAACGAACGGAACGGCAGCGGCGTGAGCGCGCGCTTCTCCACGAGTTCGCCGATTTCCCCGAGCATCTCGCGGGTCAGCGATTCGTCGCCGGTGAAGACGGCATCCATGGCCACCACGTGGAAGGAAGCGTTGCGGCGCAGATTCCACAGCGGGATGCGCGAGTTCTGGTAAATGTCGCGTTTGCCGATCTCGATGAAGCGGC
>NZ_JBDUCX010000161.1:0-15150 GCF_040003245.1 Chthoniobacter sp. | reverse complement strand
CATCGACCTCGCCCGTATGCACCTGGAGAAGAGCATCGAGCTCGACAAGAAGTTCAAGGATTTCGCCAAGAACGACCCGGACCTCGCCGCGCTGCGGGAGTAGCGCGGAGCGCTCCCAAAACACCATCCTCCTTCTCCCGCAGTCGCGGGATCAGGATGACGGTGTGTTTTTCGCCTCCGCCCGCCCGCCCGCAAACTCTTGCAGCCACGTCGCTCGACGCCGCCGATTCCCTTCCAGATGGTTGATCGTCAGTCCTTCAGTCCCGAAATAATTCCGTCCACGCGCCCGCCTCGCATTCTCCTCGCCGATGACGAGGCTGTTTCGCGTCGATTGCTCAGTGATGCCTTGCAAAGATCCGGCTTCGAGGTCCACCAGGCAGCCGATGGCGATGAAGCCTTGCGCCTCGCCGCGAGTGAAGCGCCCGATTTGCTCGTGCTCGATTTCGAAATGCCGCGGCTAAATGGCGCGGAGATCTGCCGGCGCCTGCGCGCCAGCGAACACGAGGAGCTGCGGACACTGCCCGTCGTCATGCTCACCGCCCATACCGGCGAAGCCGAGGAGATCAGTTGCCTGCAAGCGGGCGCGAATGATTTCGTGACCAAGCCGGTGAGCCGCGATGTGCTGGCCGCGCGGATCCACACGCAGCTCCGCTTGCGTTCCATGGGCGATGAATTGCGCCAGCGCAATGAGGAGCTCGCCCGCTGGCGCACGGAGCACGAAGCCGATCTCGCTGCCGCGCACGCTACGCAACAGGTGCTGATTCCCACCCGATTGCCCACCGCGGAAAGATGGTCGTTCGAATCCATTTACCAACCGGTGATCGAAATCGGCGGCGATGTCTTTGGCTGGCGTCCGGCTGGGGAGGGGAGCTGGCATTTCTGGGTGGCCGATGCCACCGGTCACGGCGCGGCGGCGGCGCTGTTCACCGCTCTCGCCACCCAGCTTTTCCGGCAGGCCTGCGAAACAGAACAGGAGCCCGGCGCCATCCTGTGCACCGTGAATCGGGAGTTCCGCAAGGTTTTCCGCGGGCGCGCTTTCATGACGGCGTGCTGTGCGCTGATCGGTCCGGGGGGCGAGCTGACCTTTTCCGGCGCCGGGCATCCGCCCCTGTTGGTGCGCCGCGCCAATGGCCAGGTCGATTCCTTTGCGTCGCACAAGACGCTGCTGGGCCTGGCGGATGATGATATTGCCGAACAGAGCCAGACCACGCTCGAAGCCGGCGATGCCGCGTTGCTCTATTCGGATGGCCTTTTCGCCTTCAAAAAGCCCGGCGGGGAGCGATTTACCCACGAGAATCTGCGCGAAACTTTGCGGGCGGTCACCCCGGGTGTGGCTTTCTTTGACCGGATTCTCAGCAGTCTCCAGGACGGCACGAATGGCGAACCGTGCGACGACGATATCGCCGCGATCGCCTTGCAGCGGTCATGAACGCGTCGTGCGCAGTCGCCTGACTGCCGTCACGTTTTGCTCTAAAAGCAAAATCGCCCGCGACCCTCAGTGCGTGGGTCGCGGGCGAAATTCGAAACCAAGTGGATTAGTTATTGTGGCTGGGAGCCCACTCCTCGGCCCCGCCCAGTGAGAGAATGGCGGCGCGGACCTTGCGCACCGCGAGCTCGAGGCGTGTCTTGATCGTGCCGAGCGGAATGCCGGTTTTGGCCGCAATCTCGCGCTGGCTCAAGCCTCGGTAATAGGCCAGGTGCAGTGCTTCGCGCTGGGCTTCCGGCAGAGCGGAGAGCAACTTCTGGAAGACTTCCGCGCGATTCGCGGCGTTGACGTTGTCTTCCACCCCGTGAAAGCGGGCCAACTGCGGTTCGTGCTCGGTTTCGAGACGCAGGCGTTCCTCAGCGCGGGCATAGGCCTGGCGGCGGCGGACCTTGTCGATCGCGCGGCGGCGGGCCAGCGTCACCAGCCAGCCGAGAACCTTGCCCTTCGTTTCGTCGTAGCTTTGCGCCCGGTTCCAGAGTTCGAGGAACACTTCCTGGAGCAGATCGTCCACGTCGGACTCATTGTGAACCACGCGGGAAATGACCGTGCGCAAGATGGGTGTATGCCGCCGATACATGGCGGAAAGCGCGGCTTCGTCATGCGCCTGGATCCGGGCCATGATTTGCTCATCGGTGACCTCAGCCGGGATGAAGGTCGCGATTTGTTGCTGGTCGAATTCGTAAAGCATGGTGTGCGGAAAGTTTGGATTTCGTGTGGTGTCGGGACTCTCTATTGCCATCCCCGTGCCAAGCGGCATTTACTCTGGATAGATCGAGACCCGTGCCGGAAAAGCGTATCGAATAACTACAATTATGTTGGGATTACGGACACCGCATTCGGACACAATTTGCCCCTTCCTTGACCCTCCTTTTTGCTCAGAAGTAACGCGGGCCATCTCTAACTTTGGCTCGCCCCGCGGGTCATGTCCGCGGTGAATACCGACATGCCTCTCCCCCGCCATGCCGCGCCGCTTTTCCTCTTCGCTTGGGCGGCGGTCTTGGGAGCACTTCACGTCGCGGCTGCTGAAACACCGGTTAGCTTCCGCAAAGATGTTGCCCCCCTGCTGCAGCGGCGCTGCGCGGCCTGCCATGGCGAGGACTCCGCCAAGGGAGGCTACCGCCTCGACACCTTCCAACGCATGTCCAAGCCCGGCGACAGCGACCTCTCGCCCCTGGCGGCCGGCCAGACGAAAGATTCCGAGCTCTATCAACTCCTGATCGAAAAGGACGCCAACGACCGCATGCCGCAAAAAGCGGATGCCCTCCCCAAGCACGAGATCGCGCTGATCGAGCGCTGGATCAACGAAGGCGCCATCAACGACGGCGGCCCGCCGGACCGCCCGCTCGCCGAACTCGTCCGCGACACCCTGCTTAAGCCCGCGCCGGAGACATACGCGCACGCCGTGCCGGTCACCGCGCTCGCCTACAGCCCGGATGGCACGCAGCTCGCCGTCTCGGGCTACTACGAAGTCACCATCTGGGACATCGACACGGGAGCGCTCGTGCGGCGCATCGGCGGGCTGCCGGAGCGGATCACCGGCATCGCGTGGCATCCCAAGACCAAACAGCTCGCGGTCTCCGGCGGTTCGCCCGCCCAATGGGGCACCGTGGCGCTCATCGATCCCAGCCCCAATGCCCGGCCGCACTTTCTCTGCGACCTCCCCGACATGGTGCTGTGCGTCGCGTTCAGCCCCGATGGCACCCGCCTTGCCGCCGGTAGCGCCGACCGCACAATCCGCCTCTTCGATGCGAAGAGCGGCAAGCAGGCCCACGTCCTGCGCAACCATGCCGATTGGGTCCAGACCATCGCTTTCTCGACCGATGGGGCGCATGTCCTCACCGCCAGCCGCGATCGCACGGTGCGCATCTCCAGCGCCGCCAGCGGTGAAGTCGAAGCCACCTACACCGGCTACGAAACCGCCGTCTACTCCGCCATCTTCTCCTACGACGGCCAGACTGTCCTTTCACTCGCCCAAAACAATCCGCTGGAATACTGGCAATGGACGACCGGAGAAAAGAAAACGAGGCGCATGGAAGTCCAGGGCCACCCGGACCGTCTCGCGTGGGTGGCGAGCGGCCTCGCCCTGGCCGGCGCGGACGGCCTCGTGCGTATCCAGACCACGAACGGCGAGACGCTCTTCACCCTCTGGGGCCAGCCCGATTCGGTCAGTGCCCTCGCCGTCGGCCCGTCCTCCGATCAAATCGCCACGGGGAGCTACGATGGCACCGTGTGTGTTTGGAATCTCGGCTGTGGGACGTGGGTGCGCCGGTTTGTGGCCAGTCCTTAGTGCTCAGTAGTCAGTAGTCAGTAATCAGTCTGCGGACCGCGCACTTGACTGAGCACTGAGCACTAAGAACTCAGGCAAAAATCCCCGTCACCGGCTTCCCATCCGCCGCCAGCACCGGCCGCCCGGCCGCACTGCGCAACTCCGTGTGCGGATCGATCCCCAGCGCCGCGTAAATCGTCGCCGCGAGATCGTCGGGCCGCACCGGATTCTCCGCCGGATACGCGCCCTGCTTGTCGCTCGCGCCATAGACGAAGCCGCGCTTCACCCCGCCGCCCGCGAGCAGCGTCGTGTAGCACATCGGCCAGTGGTCGCGGCTCACGTTCTTGTTGATGTTCGGCGTGCGGCCAAACTCGCCCATCCACACCACCAGCGTCGTGTCGAGCAGCCCGCGCTCCTCGAGATCGATCAGCAGCGTGGGCAGCGTCTGCTCCGTCATCGGCAGATGATATTTCTCGATGATCGGGAACATCCGCGTGTTGTTAAAGCCGTGCGTGTCCCATCCGCCCTCGGTGGTGCTTTGTCCGCCGATGCTCGGCGCGAAGTAAGCGGTCACAAATTTCGTCCCCGCCTCCACCAGCCGCCGCGCGAGCAGGCAGCTCTGCCCGTACGTCGTGCGGCCATAAGCCTCGCGCACTTTCTCCGGCTCCGCCGCCAGGTTGAAAGCTTCGCGCAGCTTGGGCGATTGCAGCATGCCGATTGCGCGGTCGTAATAGCCATCGAATCCGCGGGCCTGTGGCGAAATTTCCAGCAAGCGCGCCTGCTGGTCGATGAGTTGCTGGAGCTCGCGCCGCGCCTGCATCCGCTCGAAGGGAATATCTACCGGCAGGCTCAATTCCGGCAGCGTGAAAGAAGACGAATTCGGGTCCTGCAACACGGTCAGCGGGTCGTGATCCTTGCCGAGGAAACTCGCGTGCTGCCCCGGCGTCACTGAGCCATCGCTGATCACGTAGGGATACGACACCGATGTCGGCAGGTCGCCTTGCAGCGGCGAGAGCTTGTCCACGATCGAGGAGTAGCCGGGAAAAAGATCCAGCGAATCGCGCAGCCGCTGGTCGTCGCTCGGCGGCGCATGCCCGGTCAGCGCGTAATAGCCGGCCGAGTTGTGATTCTTCATCGTGTGATGCATCGACCGGATCAGCGTCACCTTGTCCATCACCTTGGCCATCTTCGGCAGATGCTCGGAAACCTGGATGCCATCCGCCTTGCTCGAGATCGGCTTGTGCGGCCCGCGGATTCCCTCCGGCGCATCCGGCTTCATGTCGAACATATCGATGTGCGACGGCCCGCCCCATTGGAAAAGAAAGATCACCGACTTCGCCGTCGGCTTGATCTTCTCATTCGTCCCATAAGCGACCGCATTCAGGATCTGCGGAAAATTCAGCCCCAGCAGCCCCAGCCCGCCCACCTTGAGCGCATGGCGGCGGCTGACCGCGTGGTTGAAATTGGAGCAGGCGAAGTGAGACATTTCCAGAGAGGTAAATCCGTCAATACATCGCCGCTTAGGCCACAAGGCGCAAGCCGGGCAATGTCGGCTTTCGTCGCCTTCAAGGCCCGCGAAAAAAAACTCGCACCTTAAATCGGCTTAAGGGGGCTTAAGGCACCTTAAATCCGCTTCCTTTTCTTCGCCCAGGGCGGCTTGACGGTTCCTGACGGATGGCAGCGGGCAGGGACGGATTTGCCCTGGCGAGGGGAGTGGAAAAGCGGCGGCGTTCATGCAGGGAAGTGTCGCATAACACGGCGCAAAATGTGCATCGCTCCATTGGTTCCATTGGCTCCATTGCGAAAAAGTTGCTCTTGCGCCCTAAATATTGAGTTTCCGGGAGCGGATTTCCCCCCGGCGCGTGGGGACACGCGCCCTACATCTCAGATCGCCGCGCGAATTTCGTGAACACCGCCTAATGCGCGGCCTGTTCCCGCCGCCGCTTGCCGGCCATCACATACACATCCGCTCGCGGCTCCAGCAGCGGATCCGACGAAGGTTCGATGCCGGCCACGCGCGGGATGGGATCGAAAATGATGCGGCGCCCCTCGGCGTCGTCGTCCGGCACGCGTTGGGTCAGTGAGATCACGCCCAGCAAGACCTGTGGGCGGTCCGCCGGCCAGGATTCCTGCGCGTTGTCCACCACGTCGCCGACCGCCGCGAGTTGCACCCAAAGCTGCATCTTGGCCGGGCCACTGGCGACCCGCTTGACCAGTTCTTCCATCAGAAAATTCGGCCCTTGGGCGGCGGCCGCCTCCGCGCTCAGGTATTCATTTCCGGCATCCGGCAGGATGCGATACCGCACGAACTGACGAGCTCCCGCCGCGTTGATGAACTCGTAGGCCGACACGCTGAAAAACGATTCCCGGGCAAAGCTCGTCGGGATCGGCTTCGGCGTCTGGACAAACGCCAGCGCCTTCGGGTGGCTGCCGAGGAATTGCTCGATCGGGGACGGATGCGGCACGTCCGGTCCGCTGGCCCGCAAGGCGTGGAGAAACTCCACGAATTCCTGCGCCGTGCGCGCCGGGAAGCCGTCGGTCGAATGGGCCACGATGTCGGTGTGCACGTGGTCGCCGAGTTGGAAGCGCAAGCCGCACCCCCGCGGGCTGCTTTCATTGGGGTTGTTGTCCGCCGCCGTCGGCACCCCGGCAAAATTCGAAAAGCGCAGGAAGACGGGGGTCGTCGCCTGGAAATGGGGCGCGACCGAAAGCTGCGCGGCCTCCGGGGTCGGCGTGAAACTGCCGGCCATGAGTATCCCCTTGGCATGGGCCGGACGATGCCCCGGAAAGACCCCGTGCAGGTCGTCGAATGCTTGAATGACTTCTTTGGCGAGAGCCAAACGTTTCCCATCGGTCGGTAGCGGCATGATAATTCCCTCGGTTGACTGCGTTTCCCGATTTCTAGGTTTCCTGCTTCCGCAATTCAAGCCATGGCATGTTAAAAATTGCCGTCGCGCTCGCCGGCGTCTCCCTTCGCGCTTGTCTAAGCGAGGTCCGGTGCGGAAACTTTGCGAATGCATCCCCCCGCGCCCCACACTTCGTCACGATCCGCGGCCCAGGTCCGGTTTTCTATCCTGTGCTTTCTGGCCTGTATGCTGGTTTTCAATCCCTCCTTCGTGGCCCGCGCCGGCTGGCTCCAGCCGGCTCCCGATTTCACGAACTACGACGTGCCGCTCTACCAGCAGATCGTCAACCACATCAAAGCCAAAGTCCTCGCCCGCCTGGGAGAGGGCAAGAATACCTACGATCGCTTTTTCATCATTCCTTTTGCCTACGAAGACAAAACCAACGACCCCGGCCTTTCGCACTCCTTCATGACGGTGATCCGCGTCGTAGCCGACGACCGACAACCTCAATCGGTGAGCGGCCTCAAACTGCGGAAATATCGCAACCGGAATTTCGAAGCCTTCACCATCAGTTGGCTGCCCCATGATTTCGGAACCAATCCGCACCTCTGCGTTTTCGAGGGCCCGGGCGCCCGCCTTTTTCCCGCGCGCAACCAGTGTCCGATCTCCGTGGGGAGAGACTTCAAGCTCGAGGAAACCATCAAGCTCGCCGTGGGGGTCAAAAATGCGGTCTGCATGTGGGGACCCTACGAAATCACCAAAGAAGCCTTTGACCTCGCCGTGAAGCGCCTGCGCTTCCTCGATTCCAGAGCGATCAAATATCGCGCCGACGACCGCCTTTATCGGAAAGACCGAGTCGCCATCAATTGCTTCCACGCCATGCAGGGCCTGGATGAGCTATTCCCGAACGGCGGAGTTTTCGGAACCGGATTTAAGATGTGGGGCATCAAGGGCACCGCACGGGTCTTGATCGAATACAAGACGAAGGCGAAAATCAGGGGCCTGCTCCTCGAGCCCGTGGATGAGAAAAAGGACCGCTTCGGCTTTGTCTATGCGCCCGCCCGGGACAGCCGCCAAATCTACGATCCCTTCAAAACGGCGTCTGCGTATCGAAGGTAGTCACTGAATCCCTCGGCGTTCACGTCCCTGCGGGATGTTCTTTCTGCTTTGGTTCCGCGTATTCAGGGTTCATGTTGTCTTTGCTGATCGTTATTCAGGTGTGATCACATGAAGAAAGAAGACTTAACTACTCCGGCCTTACTGCGAAACCCGCCCCAGCCGATGCCGGCGGAAATTCCGGCCAGCGACATCGTGGAGATCGACAAATTCCGGGTCCGGAAAAAGCCGAAAGGCAATTCCGCCTCCCCAGACCGGGAACTCGACAGCCCCAATTTTTCTCCGGCTCCGCAAAAAATGGTGGTCAGCTACCAGTTTACTTCTCCCGAAGACCTCGCGGGGAAGCGCAACGAGAAGTACTATTACTGGCTGATTCAGGATCGGGATCAGCCGCCCCTGCGCATCCAGGTGCAAACCAAGGCGCCCTTGGGTTTTGAATATCGCTACGAATGCTGTGTGCCGACTTCCTAGGTGTAAGTAACTGACGGAAAATTACTTCCCTGATTTAGCCAGGGTGAAGGGAACGGACTTTCCGCCGGCGAGGTAGCTGCCCGACACCTTTGCCGGGGCGCTGTCATCCATTCCCATCTTCAACGCAACGCTCTTGATCGCGCCGCCAGCCTTCTCGGGCGCGAATTTCATCTCGCCAGATCCATCCAGGCGGAACGTCGTGGTCTTTTTCCCGTCGGTGATCTTGATCTCACTGGCCTGCGGATAACCGTCGGCGAAGTCAAAGGCGATCGTGACCGTGGCGGCTTTGCCCCGGTATTTCACGAGATCGTAGGCTTTCGGCTCCGCTTGGGCGAAAGACAGGACACTCAGCAAGAGACCAATGATAAGCAGGCGGCGGTTCATAAGCGGCGCCATTTTGTTAACGGTTCGAGAGAGGATCAACGAGATTCTGACTCTCGGAATGGTCCGCACGCGCGCTCCGCCGATGGCTTTCCGGTTGACTCGGCGCGTCGATCGAAGCTGACATAAGCCCCGTGCGCTCTTCCCCCCGTCAGTTCTGCCCCTGCTCGTTTCCCCGGCGCGCCGTCGCCGCGCTGGTCAGCATCATTCTTTTGAGTGCGACGTCCGGTGTCCGGGCCGAGCTCACGCCCGAAGAGCAGACGTTCTCCCAGAGCCTTGATGCCGCGGCTCAGGCGAAGTACGCTGCGACCCGCGAATTCGTCCACCGATCGGCGGCCGTCGTCGCCAAGACGGTCGACGCATTGAAACTGGGCCGCAGGCCGGCGGGCTTCGACGCGCAGTATCTTCGCGACGGAGAAGCCGCGATGCTCGAAGAGGCGCGGAACTTGAGCAACATCGCTCTCATCAACGGAATCAAATTTACGGCGCCCCCTCCCTCCACTCTTCCACCCGCGCGTGGTGACCTCACGCCCGCCGAGGTGACGGCGGCGAAAGAAATGAAACCCGAGGATCGCCAGAAATACGAAGCCACGCGCACCTACGTCCACAAAGCGACCGCGATCGTCGCCAAGACGGCCAATCCCGCGTCCTTCGGTCCCAAGCCGAAGACCTTCGATGCGCGCTACCTTCAGGGCGGCGAAGCCAGTACCGTCAGCCAGGCTCGCGATTTGAGCAACATCGAGCTGATGAAGGGCCTGAATATCTCGAAGTAGCGCTGCCGCGGTCGATTCCGGCCCTCGCCTCAATTATCCGGATCAGGCCAGCCGAGCTCTCCGGCTTCGCGGTCGCTGGCCGGGGATGGCCCCTTCACGCGAAACGCGCGCCGGTTTTCGATGCGGTATTTGATCACCGAGATCGTGTGCCGGTCGGAGCGGTAGGAGATCGTCACGAAATGCGAGTCCGCCGACCAGCTCGCGTGGTAGGCCAGCGGCGCGGTGTCCAGCCACGATCCATCGCTGATTTCCGTGAGCGGCCCGATCTTTTTGCCCGCCTTCGCGTCCATGAGGTAAATCTTGAAATCGCCGTTCCCATTCTCACCGGGGCCGTGCGCGGCGATGGCATAAACGCCATCCGGCGAACGTCCGTGTTTCACCGTCACATACTCGTTGGGCTTGTAGAAATATTCGGACGTCGCCTCGGCGAATGGAGCGAGCGCCAGCAGGGGGAAGACGGCGCACAGCGCCAGGCAAAACGCGCGTAGTTTCATACGCAATTATGCCTACAGTTCGATGATCGAATGTCAATCGCGAAGCTCGCCGCGCGGACGTTTGGCGTTCGCGGCACTTACCGCGATTCGCCCGCCGACTGCGCATCCGTCGCCGGGTCCTTGAACGCAAAAGTTTCCTGCTGTGACCCCGCTGCCGCCCGTTCCAGCAACGTCACCGTCGGCCACGCACCTTTGCCGCCGAGCTTCAACCGGTCGGGATTCGCCTTGGCCAGGGCCTTGATGCTCTTCGCATCCAGATGCGCCTTGCGGATATTCAGCGTCTTGTCCGGCGCCGCTTCCAGCTCCGCGATCAATTGCCGCAACGTCACGCTCCGGTGCGTGGTGGCGGCCGGGGCCGCGGGCGCCGCCTTCACTTCGATCGCCGGCTCGCCGGTCCACTCCGCCAACTCGGCATCCACGCTCGCCAATTCCCGGCTCAGCCGTGCGCGCCGGTCCTGCAATTCCTGGATGATCGCCTTTTGGATCTGGGCGATCTCGGCGATCAGTTCTTCGAGCGGGTCGAGTGTGTCGGTGCCGTTCATGGCGGGTGCAGAGCGAAGGGGTCTCAGTGAGCTATATGCGAATCGGTCCGGCGCAGGGCAAGGCGCTTCTCACGCTCCTGTTGACTCCTACCGATGGCTCAGCCACAGGGCCCCCGCCACGAGCAGCGCCACTGCGCCCACCAGCAACCCGGCTCCCCAGAGCAGCAGGGCCGCGGCGTTTCGACCCGGATCGACGGGGGGAGACGTGAAGGCGTGGTAAGGCCGAAATCGTAAGTAATCGGAATCCTTTCCGCGCGGTTTTTTTGACATGGGCGGCGCAACGTAACAGGAAGCGTTGCGCATTCAACCATCGCGTGCGCTCTTCTTCGCGCTTTGTGCCGGCGTCTGAAAAAAAACACCGCCGCTGCGCGCCGGCCACTGCGCGCCGACCTCTGGGTGGAGGCCTCTGGGTGAAGGCCGCGCTTTTCCATCTTCCATCTGCCATTTTCCATTCCCCGCCTTCCCACGTCCTCCCCCATGGCAGCAAACCTGCTCGATTGCTGCCCCATGAACCGGAAAGCCTTCCTCCTCTGCGCCGCGTTGCTCTTCGCCTCGCTGCCCGCCGTCCAAGCCGCCGGCCCCATCAGTTACCGGGAAATCGCCATGCTGCTCCGCAACGGCGAAGACCAGCAGTTCATCATCAAGGACACCGCCCGCCGGAAATTGCTCCAGCCCATCACCGCGGAAGAAGAGCAGACCTTGCTTTCCCTGCGGGCCACTCCCGCCCTCATCGCCACCCTGCGCGACCCCTCGACCCTGGCCACGCCGGAAGCCGCCGCCGCCTACACCGCGCACTTGCAGCAGGAAAAACAGCGCGTCCTCCAGGAGCAGCAACTCGCCGAGCAAGCCGCCGCCCGCGCGCGTCTCGAACTGCAAAGGCAGCAGGAGCAACAGAAAGCCCAGGCGCTCGCCAACCCCGCCGGCCCGGCCCCCGCGCCCGCCGGCGAATTTGCCGGCAAACCCCTCACCTTGAAATTCACCGCCGCCGATGGCTCCCCGGTCGATGTCACGAAGCTCCGCGGCAAGGTCGTCTTGATCGACTTCTGGGCCACGTGGTGCGGCCCGTGCATGAAAGAAATGCCCAACGTCCTCGCCGCCTACGCCAAGTATCACGCCAAAGGCTTCGAGATCGTCGGCATCTCCCTCGACAAGAACAAGGACACCATGCTCCGGGTCACCGCGGAAAAAGGCATGACCTGGCCCCAGTACTTCGACGGCAAAGGCTGGAACAACGAAGTCAGCACCGCCTTCCATATCCAATCGATCCCCGCCATGTGGCTCGTCAACAAAAGCGGCATCGTCGCCACCACCGAGGCCGCCGGCAATCTCGACGCCGCCATCGCCACCCTGCTCGCGCAGTAACCCAAGCTCCGGCTTGGAAATCGCCCGTCTGCTCGTCACCACCCGCGCGCCGTCAGCGGCGGCCGTATGCCGGGAAGGTAAACACTTCCCCTTGGTAAATAACGATCGAAGCCCGGTTGGATGACGGCATCACCGGCACCGCCCGGGCCACCGGGATCGCCTTGGTCACGGGCATCGCCCGCCGCACCTCCGGCTCCGCACCGGCCGGCATCGTCTCCGGATCGTGCCGCATCAGGCTCGTCCCGCCAAAGGCCAGCGTCACGTCCGCTGCGCTCGTCGCCGGCGTGGTCGTCGCGGGGGTAGCTGCCCGCACCAGGGTCGCCCGCGGAATCGGTGGAGCCTGCCGCGCTGGGGGAGGCGTCGCCACCGGCAGCGCCACCACCACGGCTTTCGGAGCAGGCTGGCTGGCCAGTCTTTGTGCCACGACCTGCTCGGCCCGCGCCGCGCTCTCGCGGCTCGCCGCTTCCTGCACATCCAGGTTCGCCAGAAAAATCCGGTCTTCCGTTTCCACGGCGTGAAACGGCGGCAGCAACGGCTCCGGCTCTCGTTGCCCATAAATGATCGCCGCCACGAGAGGAATGACACCCAGGAACATCGACTTGATCATAACAGTGAAGGGGTTGAAACCGCGTCTGCTTACCTCCTCTTCGCGGATGCCACCGTCTCCGGTCGCCTGTGGACGACAGCGCTCCATCTTTCCTCGTTACGAAAGTGAGGCTTTCGTAACGCATTTGCGCGGCTGCAATTGCGCCTGCGGATGATCAGGGGAAAAGGAATGAGGCGCTTTCTCGCTATCGCTCGGATCCATTGCGCGGTGAGGGGCAGGAGAACCGAGCGAAGCGAGAAGCCAAAAAGGCGGAGCCTGACACCTCCGTCCTCAGATTTCAAAAAAGATCGGCCACCCTGTCGAATTCAGGCGATGCGAATCGTCAAGAGGTGCAGGACAATTCAAACCAAAGGAGAAATACCAACCATGCAATTCATGATGCTCATGATCCCCGCCGTTTATCAGCCCGGCAACAAAGTCGACCCGGGCTTCACCCCCGATCCGAAAAAGATGGAGGACATGGGCAGGTTCAATGAGGAATTGGGCAAGGCCGTGAAAATCCTTTCCCTGAACGGCCTGCATCCGCAGTCCACCGGCGCGCGCGTCTCCTTCGCCGAGGGCCAAAAGCCCACCGTCACCGACGGCCCCTTCATCGAAACCAAGGAAGTCCTCGGCGGCTATTGGATGGTCGAGGCCGCTTCCAAGGAAGAACTCGTGCAATGGGCCCAACGCTGCCCCGCCGACCCCGGCGACGTCATCGAAATCCGCCAGATTTTCGACGCAGCCGATTTCGAGGTCAAGAAATAGGAGGCGTGAAAATGGGGGTCAGGCGAGAATGGCACTAAGATAAGGCGGTCTTGGGATGAGCGCTCGGAGGCTTTTCCTCTGGAAAGCACCCTTAATTTAGCGCCATTCGGGTCAGGCGATACTCTATGACAGGCTGTCAAGATTTGACGCCTGGCTCCCATTTCCCTCCGTTGACCCCGTCAGCTTCGACTTCGCAGGCAACAAGGGACACGTCTAGATTCCCCTCAAGCAATTTTCCTTTACTGCTTGGGACTCGTCTCTATTGTCTCGGTCGGATGCCTTTTTCGTCACCGCGGCCCCACAGAAAAATCGTATCACCCTCGCACGTAGCTCCTGTCCCGATATGGCAGCAACACTGAAGCAGGAGAGTGTAGTCGTCCTTGGTCATTGGAATATGGCCATCCTCGATCCTGCATGGCTTGTCAGGTACGGAATTGTTTCCGCCGCTGTCGAAGAGGTAACTGGCCAATACGATCCATACCTCAAGCGGGTTACGTTTAAGATCGCGGACATGAGTTGGACCGTTGATGAATCGCGAATACAAATCGAAGGTTCCCAACTCCAACACCGTGAAATTGAAGGCTTAACGAAGCTCGTCGGTATTCTACAGCATACTCCCGTGCGTGGGGTCGGTTTCAATTTCCTTTGGGAATGTCCGACGGGTGAATGGCCAGACGAGCAAAAGCCCTCATTCTGCGCGAAAAGCCTGCCCGAACTAAAGCAATTGGGTTTCATCTCCGCTGAGTGGGGTGGGCGAAAATCGTTATCAGACGGTACTTTGCTTACCTGTGTCGTTGGGGAGCGCGAAGAAGCGAAGATTTTCATAAGTGCCAACCTGCACCGTACTACCACGAGTTGCGACGTGCTCAGCGAAGCGCTGTCCAAGTGGCAAGAATACAAGAGCGAAACTCAACATACTGTGCTAAAGTTAACAGGGGTAACGTTGCTATGAACGACTCGACGACTAACGATAAAGAACTGCAGACAACCACAGTGGGAATCCCGGCATTCACGGGTATAACGGCGAGCTTTATGACCGGAGATGAGATTCGTTTAGATGAAGGAAATTGTTTCCTCATCGTTTCAGGTTCGAGCGTGTTGCCATCGATGGCTATTTCGCTTGAGGACGCCTCATTTGAGGATCGGCTACGCTTGGCAATGACTAGCCGTGGTGCTGAAATGGCCCACCAACGAGAACTTCTTTTGAATCAGCTTTCTAGATTGAAGAACATCGAGACAGCCGTAAGACGAATTCTTTGTTGGATCGATGAGTTGGGCACGCAGGAGTCCGTTACCTCCGCAATCGACATTCTCTACGGTTTCAAGAATTATGCGGATGTGGTGGTGACTGAGGCGATCCGTGGAACTTATCAAAACGTAAAACTGAGCAAGAATGCAGCTTATGCTTTAGCAATGGCGGGTGTGCATTTGTGCCCTGATTTATCCAAATTCCTATTGAAATCGAGTAAGTTTGAGATGGTCGGCGCTGCGATTGAGTTTTTGAGCGAGGGGACCGTCGAGCATGCGAGAGAACTTATTCAAGAAGCACTGGAGCGAGACGATCTGCCGCCTTTTATTCACCGTCTTGGCGTGTCGGCGCTAAAAGACTTAAATCAATAACCGCAAATGGCGGAATCCAGCGCGGAGGAACAATGGGAAATTCCAGACTTCCTAAACATGGGCTGCCCGGTTTTTGTCCGTTCAGTTCATCGCACACGCTGGGAACAAGCGATGGATGCAGTAGCTATAGAGGATTGGGAGGATGCCGTTGGTATCCTTGATACGTCCGACGGCGAATTGAGTGTCTGGAACGTGGAGTCGAATTTGGACCTACGAAGAGTCTGTTTCGCTATCAATGAGAGCCGCGGCAGTAGTTTGACACAAGCTATCCAAGCGCTTCGCATCCTTCCTTCCGATTTCGACAGCGCAAAAATTGAAAGAATTGCGAAGTACGCCGATGAGACAAAATGCCCGGCGGCGGCGAGGCTCCATTGGGATGCGCAGCTTAGAGACTGTTATGCACTTTTGACTGGTACGAGGAGGCGGAGTGAGCTTGAAA
>NZ_JBDUCX010000160.1:0-15157 GCF_040003245.1 Chthoniobacter sp. | reverse complement strand
TGACGTCGCCGCGGAAGTCGGCGGTATTGAGGATCTTGGTCTCCAGATTGTAGATGGCGCGTTCGGCCGTGAAGAGGTGCCCGTCCCGATAGATGCGCACACTGCCCGTCAGAAGCACGTCACGTGTATCCGGATTGTATTGCGCATAGTCGCAATAAATCATCGTTTCCTTGTAGCGGATGACCACATCCCGGTCGGCGATCGCCAGGCCGTTTTCCATGCGGGTCGACTCTGAGGTAATCTCAATCGGCACGTCGCCAAAGCTGCCGAATTGCGCCCGGGCACCCGAGGTACCAATCAATAAGAGCGCGAGCAAATACAGCAGTCGTTTCATGCGAGGCGGCGAAGCTACTGGAGCGCTCCGAAGGTTGCCAAGAGAAAAGGCAGTATTAGTCCCTTTAATCCCCGTAGCCATTTGGGTTACGTAAATGCCACGCCCATGCGCTCTCGATGATCCGGTCGATGGCCTGATATTTCGGCTTCCAGCCCAACTCGCGCTGGACTTTGTCCGACCCGGCGATCAGCCGGGCTGGGTCCCCTGGGCGGCGTGGTTTCTCCACCACGGGGATCTTTTTGCCCGTCACCCGTTCGCAGGTGGCGATGATCTCCCGCACGCTCGTGCCGCCCCCGGTGCCCAGATTGTAGAAGGCCGATTTCCCGGCTCCCAAGGCCAGCATGTGCGCCTGCGCCAGGTCCACGATGTGGATATAGTCGCGGATACAGGTGCCGTCGGGTGTTTCATAGTCGGTGCCGAAGATCTGCACGTTCTCTTTCTGGCCGAGCGCTACTTTGAGCACATTCGGGATGAGATGGGTTTCGATCCGGTGGTCCTCCCCGTAGCGCTCGGTGGCGCCGGCGGCATTGAAGTAGCGCAGCGCCACGAACCGCAGCCCGTGGATCTCGTCGTACCAGCGCAGGATCTTCTCGAAAATCAGCTTCGATTCCCCGTAGGGATTGATCGGCCGTTGCGGCAAAGTCTCGTCGATCGGCAGGCGATCCGGCGGCCCGAAAGTCGCGCAGGTGGAACTGAAGACGAACTTCTTCACCCCCACGGCCACCATGGCGTCGAGGAGGTTCAGCCCCCCGTAAACATTGTTCCGGAAATACTTCGAGGGGTTCTCCATCGACTCACCGACGAGGGCATTGGCCGCGAAGTGCATCACCGCGTCCGGTCGCGCGTGCTCCATGGCGTCGTGGATATCGCAGTCCTTTTGCAGGTCGCCGACGATCAATTCCGCGCGCGGGTCGATGGCCCGGCGATGCCCCTCGGTGAGGTTGTCAAAAACCGTGACGGTGTGCCCCGCCTCGAGGAGTTGTTCCACACAGATGCTGCCGATGTAGCCGGCGCCGCCGGTGACGAATATTTTCATGGTTAAGCTGGGATTCAGGCCCGTGAGCGGGCCGCGCCATTAAGCGCGACTCGCCTGCCGGTGTGCAAGACTGGAGCGTGTCGGGGCCCTCGGAGCGAAAAATTTGAGGCACGATCAGGCACGACTGAGCACGACTGGTCTGGATTCGCCCTTGGGCGCGGGCTGCCTTGGCCGGTGAACCACGTGATTTTTTTTGAGTGGGATCGGGTGGGATCGGTGGGATCTCCAGAGTAAATCGGCGGGAGACGGCGGTGGGAGAGAGCCGGGAGACTGGTGAGATGGTGAGGGCGGCTCGCTGCGGCGGTGACCAGCCGGAACCAGCCGGAACTGACCGTAACTCCAGAGTAAGCCGATTCGTGGGGAATGCCCGGTTGGCGCTCGCGGTCTCCGTTTTGAAAATTACCACCTTGAATTGGCTTGAGGGAGCTTGAGTTACCTTGAACCGGTTTCTTTTCTTCGCCGGGCCGCCTTGACTGAGTCCCTGGCGGATGACCGGCCGGAAGTGGGCGATCTCGCCGTGGCGAACGCGGTGGAAAATCGTCGGAGTTCATGCGGGGGAAGTGTGGCATGACACGGCGCAAAATGTGCATGGCTCCATTGGTTCCATTGGCTCCATTGCGGAAAATTGCATTTTGGGCCTCTCAATTTGCCCATTCTCCTGTGACACGCATGGCGCCTGGGTGGATCGCGAGCTCCGAGCGCGATGGGAAAACAGGCCGCGCGCAGCTCGGCATCCACCCAAGCTCAGGGCGTGGAGACCGATTAAAATAGAAACAGCTCTACGAAGCCGGAATGACGCCCTGCTTCTTCAACTGCGCCACCATCACCGCGACGTGCGCGTTTTTGCACCGCCCGGCGAGCAGCTTCAGGCTCATGGCCTCCGAGCCCCATTCCAGGATCTCGATCTCTTCATGGCGCACGCCCCAGCCGCGCACGCTCGACCGGCTCGGGAAGAAAAGGTCGATGGTCTGCTTGCCGACGAGGGCGGAGCCGTAGTCCTCGATCACATATTCATGCCCGGTGCTGAGGAGCTTGAAGCGGGTGCCCAGCGGCAGCCACGACCAATCCGACGCCGCACTGTAGATGCTGCCGCCGAAGTGCAGGCGCCCGCCGATGGCATTCTTCGCGCCGCCGGCTTCGGTTTGGGTGTAGGCCGTGGTGCGCACGGTGACTTTCTGGCCGACGTGGCCGTTCTGTTGCGCCTGGCGCTTGGGGGTGGCACAACCGATGAGGCAAAGCGCGAGGAAGAGCGGTAGGAGATAACGCATGAGTGAATGTGATGACGGACAAACCTCGGGGGCCGCGGCTATGTAGGCGCATCGGCTACCCGTGGCAACCCATATTTCACTCTGGATGAAGCATTTCCTCTGCCGCGCCACCCCCCCTGGAGGCGAGTAAATCACAGACCCCGCGCTTCTTCGCCGCCGCCACGAAATCGAAGAAGGATTGCGCCTCCGCCCCCCAGCTTTTGCCCTTCGCGGCGGCCAGCGCCTGGGTGGTATTGAACCCCCGGCGGTAGAGCAGGGCGAAGGCTTCCTTGATTTCCGCCCGCGTCGCCGGCGAGAAGCCGGCCCGCCGCAGCCCGACCACGTTCAGGCCTGCGATCCCGTTGCGTTCCGCGGCCGTGGTGAAAGGCGGGATGTCCTTGCTGAAGGCGCTCCCGCCCTGGCAGATGGCCAGCCGCCCCACGCGAATGTGCTGATGGAACACGCAGCCGCCGCCGATGAACACGCGCTCGGCCACCTGCACGTGCCCGCCGAGCAGCGCATTGTTGGCAATGATCACGTGGTCGCCGAGCGAGACATTGTGCGCCAGATGCGCGCCGGCCATGAGGAAGCATCCGTGACCCACTGTCGTGGCGCTATTGTCGTTCGTCCCGCGATGGATCGTGCAGTACTCGCGGATCTTGTTGCCATCGCCGATCCGCACCGAACTGCGGACTTGCGGCTTGAAGGCGAAATCCTGCGGGTCGCCGCCAATCACCGCCCCGTAGCCGATGAGGTTGCCGCGTCCCATCTCCACGTGCGCACCGATGATCGCATGCGCCTGGATCTCGCAGCCGTCGCCGATCTTCGCCGCGCCCTCGATGACCACGTACGGCCCGATGATGACGTTCGTGCCGAGCGTGGCGTCGGGGTGAATGACGGCGGTGGGATGAATCATGGAGCGGGCGATCTTGGACGGTCGGCGGGCGATGTTCAAGAGGCCCGGCCTCTTAAATCAACCCCGCTTCCTTGAAGCTGAAGTAGGGCACCCGCCCATTGTCGCCGGAGCCGATGATCACATGATCCAGCAACCGGATCTGCAACAACTCCGCCCCCTGCATGAGCCGGCGCGTGAGCTGGTGATCCGCACTGCTCGGGGCGGGATCGCCCGAGGGATGATTGTGCACCAGCACCACCGCGAAGGCGGAGTAGATCAGCGCCGGCCGGAAGATCTCCCGCGGATGCGCGATGCTCTCATTGAGACTGCCCTGCGACACCTCCTCCACGCGCAGGAGATGATACTTCGTATCCAGCAACACCGCGCGCAACGACTCCTTCGTCAGCGCCCGCATCTCCGCGCCGAGCAACTCATTGATCAGCTCCGGCGTATCGAGCCGCTGCCGCACGAGCGTCTCCCGCGCCAGCCGCGACGCCAGCCCGAAGGCCGCCGCCAGTTGCACCGCCTTCGCCGGCCCCACGCCCTTGATCTTCGACAGCTCCGCCACCGTGCACCGCGCCAGCCCGCTGAGCGACTGGTACTCCGCGAGAAGCTTGCGTGCCACGTCGATCGCATTCGCCCCCTGCATGCCCGTGCGCAACAGAATCGCGATCAGCTCGCTATCGCTCAACGCCCCCGCGCCCTGCGCCGCCAGCTTCTCCCGCGGACGCTCCTGCGCCGGCAATTCGTGAATGCGCAAAGTAGCCATAGCCCCGCCCATCTAGCAGAAGGCCACAAACAAGGGGATGCCAAAATTTGGAAACCGCGAATGGACACGAATCGACGCGAATGGGATGGGAACCTTTGACCACGGATGGCGCGGATAACACGGATGGGGACGGATTGCGGAAAAGGGGGGCTTTAGCATCCGTGCCCATCCGTGTCATCCGTGGTTCATCATCCATTTTCGGTTGATCCGGCAGGCAAGGAATGAAGCAAAAGCGTCACCGGCCCGTCTGATGAATGAGACCGGAGTCAAACCGGCGTCGCCACTGCACTCTGATCCGACCCAGCCCAAAACCCCACCCGCCGCCATGCCAGCCCGCCATCTCCTCCTCGTCCCGCTGTTCCTCTTCGCCACCGCCTTCGGCGCCTCCGCGCAGACGACGACCCCGGAAGTGGCGGTGGCTGAGACTCCGGCGGTCACGCTTTCCCAGCAAAAGACGGTTGATCGCTATCCCGACATCGGCGTGGCTGGCTCCGCGCTCAACCTCGCCTTCGTCGACGTCTTCACTCACTGGAAAACCTGGAAGCCGGAAGTCCTGCAACGCGACGACTGGCCGGAAATCGTCGCCGCCGAAGCGGTCAACGTCTACACCGCCCGCCGCCGCGAAGAAGCGCGGCAGGCAAGGCTGGCGCGGTAAGGAGGAACCGCGAATGGACACGAATTGACGCGAATGGATGGAGGGGCGGTCAGCGTCACCGTTGTGGTGGCCGGGGCTTTACTTTTCAGCGCATCCATTGCATCCTGTGAAGCCATGCCGAAGATCCAACCAGCACGTGCCAAAGACGGCTCCATGGGAGCAAAGTCCGCGCGCGGTAAAATGAGCGATCCAGACTCCCGCCGCAAGCTGGCCGAGAAAGCTTTGGAAGGGCATCCGCGCAAAGCGCAGATTCTGCGCGGCATCGATTTCCGTAATCCCAAGGCCTCGGAATTGGCCATTGCGGCGAGCTTGAAGGAGCGCGCCCGGCGCGCGCTGGGGCATGGATCGGCGGCGTAGCATCGTCAGTTCGCCGGAATTCATCGACGAGTTGGAAGTGTTCGTCGGGGAGGGACAGCAAGCGCTGGAATTCATCGCCGGAGCGGAAGATCTGCTTTCACGTGAACCGCGATCCGGAGTGACGGCAGACGGGGAGGTGTGGCTGCTGAGCGTGGCTCCCATCGGCGATTTGCAGCTCACGATTTACTACTCATTTGACGAAGACAACGTGCTGCTGCTCGCCATTCGGCCGTGCTGACCGCCATTCGCGTTTATTCGTGTCCATTCGCGGTTAAAATCGCGAGGCGGGCAGCGCGCGCTTTCAGCAGCCCCGCGTGGCGATTGAAGACGGATTTCCTTCCTGTTAGCGTGCCGGTCTTCCTCTGGTCCGCCCAGCCTCCCCCTATGAAAACAACGCTCCTCCTCCCCGCTCTTTTTCTCCTCGTTGTATTGGGCTCGGCTTCGGCGGCGGAGGTCGAGGCGCGGCTCTTGCGCTTTAGCGGGGACATTCCGCCGCTGGCGAATCTCGTCCGCCTCGCGGACTCCCGGGCGATTACGCCTTCGACCACCTTCACCGCCACCCTCAACGAGAAGAACGCCTTCGAGTACCGGGCCACGAAGCCCGAGGAATACCCGACCAGCTTCGATGCCGAAGGCAAACCCGAGGCGACCGACAAACGCGAGACCGGCGTCATCTTCTCGGGCGAGGCCCAGGCGCTGGGAAAAGCCTACACGCTCGACCTCCACTTCCGCCTCGTCGAGCGGACGAACACGATCCTCTATCCCACGCAGTCCGGCGCCACCATCGCGCAACCCGTCTTTCGCTCCATGGATGTCACGCACTCCGTCAAAGTGGAATCCGGCGATTGGTCTTTGGTCGAGGTCGCCGCCGCCCCCGTCGCCACCGTCGATCAATCAACGCCCGCCACGCCCGATCATTTCGTCCTGCTCGTGAGGGTTCGATAAGCGTCGCGCGTTGTCCTGATTTATTGACGGACACCTATTACACCCACCAATTTCCCGCATAGATATGACACTGCTGTCGATTAACGCTTGGGATGCCGAGACATACTTGTCACTCGCCGAGATTTTATTGGTCAGGGGTCGCATAGTTTTGCCTCTGCAATGGGATCTGCACGTTTGGGAGGTGGCTCCCGGTCCCGGAGTAGAAACGATTGATGCATTGGATCCTAGCGTTAGCCTCAACACGTTTGAGCTCTTACATTTGGTTACGCCTTGTGTTCAGATAATCGATGGCGTTATCGAGGGCTATGATTCAAAGGGAGCACTAGTCGTTCTGATTCGAGCTGTCGATAGTACGAGTTGGGACGTTGAGACGGACGTGATGGAACTGATACAGACGTTGAAGGACGCCTATCCCGAGGCTTCATCCGTCGTGGAAGACGGAGCGCGATAGGAGGCAGGCTCGCTAAGTCTGGGATTTTTGACCACGGATGACACGGATGGGCGCGGATGACAGAAAGGCGCCTTTCATCCGCGCCCATCCGTGTCATCCGTGGTTCAATTCCCTCCTCCGCATCACATTTGATATGCCCTCTTAGCGCGACCAAATAGCCCTGATTGGCGGATATTCCGCGGAGGAGTTACCCGGCAGACAGAACTGGCGAATATCCGGACAGAAGGTAGGGTGTTCCCATGAAAACTCTTCCGGTCTTGCTCCTCGTGATTGGCCTGCCGCTGGCGGGGTACTTGAACCGGGACCGGTTGAGCGAGATGTGGGCGAAGCATAACGCGGCTGTTGCGGGGGAGGATGTGTCGGCGGAACCGGCGGCGGCGGGGGCGCAGCGGGGGGCGGCGGTGGCTCCGAATCCGGCGAAGGAGGCGCAGACGCGGGCGACGGCGATTTATCCGGGGCTGGCGATTCCCAATTCGGCTTTGAACCAGAAATTTGTGGCGCTGTACAAGGAGGCGCAGGCGTCCGATCCGGCGCTTTTGGCGCGGACGGATTGGCCGTTGACGCTGGCGGAACGGGCGGTGGTGGCGCTCGGGGGCAAGGCGATGCCGCGGATCGCGCCGGTGGCGGTGAGTGCGCGGGCGCAGGGGAAGCAGGTGGTGATGTACACGACTTCGCACTGCCCGTACTGCAAGCAGGCCAAGACGTACCTGACGCAAAGAGGTATTCCCTTCCGGGAGGTCGATATCGAGGCGTCCGGGGTGGGCAAGTTGGAGTATCAGCGACTGGGTGGGAATGGGGTGCCGTTGATCATGGTGGGCGGGACGAAGGTGGAGGGGTTTGATGAGAAGGAATTGAATCGGTTGCTGTAGGGGGGGCGGTTCACGAATTTGGGAAGAGCAAGCAATTGACAGTCGCGGTCAACGCAGGCCAAAGGCCGGAGACAAGCCAGCCCAGGGCAAAGCGAGCCTGCGAGCGTCGCCCTAGGTACGGTAAACACACGAACGCGAGCCCTGGAGGGGCGGAACAAAGTTGCGTGTGGTTCGGCCGATTGGACCCTTGTGGCGCCCACGTTGGGGCTCGGCGCTTTTTGTGATTCGAGACCCAGGGCGACGCTCGCAGACTCGCTTTGCCCTAGGCTGGCTTGTTGGCGGGCCGTTGGCCCTCGCGCTCGGAGCGCGCGATCCACCTTCGCCACCAGTAAAAGATGTGGCCGGCGGGGCGTCCCCACCGACTCTCAAAATAATTTCCGGTGGGATGTGTGTGCGGGCGTGGGGGTTCCGTCGAGTGAGGCGGATGAAGGCTGAGGCGCGCGCTGTCTGTGCTGTTCATTCGGGCATTTTTTGGTGATACTGCGCCGTGTTGTCCCCGGGATTCGATCGTGACTGCCGTGCCTTTGGAGCGTTTTCACTCTCAATACCGCGAACTGCATGCCGAACTTCTTGCCAGACCGTTTCCCGTGGTCGCAGGTCAGGTCATGGTGGCGCATCGTGCGATCCTTTTTACGGCGGAAGAGGTGGGGGCGCACCGGGCGGCGATCGCGGCGCTGGCGACGTATCCAGGGGTGGTAGCGGGGCCGGACGAGCAGGGGTTTCAACTGCTGCGCGTGGGCGCGGTGGACCTGCGCATCGAGCGGCATGGGGAGTTTACTTCGTTCACGGTGTTTGCGCCGCAGAGCGGCGTGCCGTTTGCGGAATCGGCGATCGATCTTTTGCCGGCGGGTTGGATGGAGGGCATTCCGGGGCGCGTGCTGGCGGCGGTGGAGATCGCCAGTGAACAGGTGGCGGCGGAGGAGGCGGGCACCGGGAAGACGATGGAGCGGGTGCTGGAATATTTTGCGCAGGACCGGCTGGTGGGTGGCTGGGTGGTGGAACGGGTGGCTTCGGTGTGGAGCACCTTCCGGCTGGATGAGCGCGGGGCGACGCGTTTCCTGGTGCAGGTGCATCGGCTGACGACGGGGCGCTATGGGCGGCTGCTCCAGCGGCTGGTGGAGATCGAGACGTATCGGCTGGCGGCGATGTTGAGTCTGCCGCTGGCACGCGATCTTTTGCCGGAGGTGGAGATGCTGGAGGCGCAGCATGTGGCGCTGGTGGAACGCATCGGGGTGATGGATGCGGGCGAGGAGCGGGCGTTGCTGGGCGATCTGACGAATCTTTCGCTGGCGGCGGAGCGGTTGCAGGCGCGGTGCGGGTCGCGTTTCAGCCGGACGGAATCGTATGCGCGGATTCTCTCGGCGCGGGTGCGCGAACTGCGCGAGGAGCAGGTGCCGGGTTACCAGACGATCAGCGAGTTTTTCGACCGGCGGCTGGCGCAGGCGTTGCACACTTGCTCGCGGGCGGATGCGGGGTTGCGGGCGCTGTCGGCGCGGGTGCAATCGACGACGGGATTATTGCGCACGCGGGTGGAGGTGAATTTGCAAAGCCAGAATCAGCAGCTCCTGGCGAGTGTGGATCGGCGGGCGGCGGCGCAGTTGCGTCTGCAGCACAACGTGGAAGGGCTCTCGGTGGTGGTGCTGACTTACTACCTGGCGAATTTGCTGAAGCTCGCGCTGGAAGGGACGGAGGCGGCGGGCTACGAGGTGAAGCCGCTGCTCATTGTGGCGCTGGTGTTGCCGCTGCTCGCGGGCGGGGTGTGGTGGGCGGTGCGGCGGGCGCGGCACCAGAGTCATTGAGGGGTGGGCAAAGCACGCGGGACCGCAAAGAATTTTTGACCACGGATGACACGGATGGGCACGGATGAAAGGCAGCTTTTCTGTGATCCGCGCCCATCCGTGTCATCCGTGGTTTATTTCTCTTTCACGCTTCCCGCTCGGAGAGGCGGGCGTCGGCGAGGTCGATGTCGCGTTGGACGATGCGCAGGGTCTCGTCGTTGATGCGGTGTTGGTTGCGGAGCTCGATGATGGTGTCGCGTTCCACCTGGAGGGCGTCGCGCGCGGCTTGATGGAAACGAGCGGGTGACGCGGCGGGGCCGTCGGGAACGGTGGCGTTGGCACTGGCTTCGTCCTCTTCGTGTTCGAGCTGGGCCATGCGCTCGTGGTACTCGGCTTGCAGGAGATTGAGTTGCGGGCGGCTTTCGACTTCGGTTGCCGCGCGGCGTTCGAGGTAGGCGAGCGCGGCCTGGTTGGCGGCGAGGCGGGCGATGTAGCCTTCCTCTTCCGTCTTGCAGTCGCCTTCGACTTTCAGGATGCGGATGAGGATGGGCAGGCTGAGACCCTGGGCGACGAGGGTGAGGAGGATGACGGCGAAGGAGACGAAGATGATGATGTCGCGCCCGGGGAAGGGTGTGCCGACAGCGGTGGCGAGGGGCAGGGCGAGGGCGGTGGCAAGGGAATCGACGCCGCGCATGCCGGACCAGCCGATGATGGTGATGTCGCGCCAGTCGGGATAGGGATCGCGGGCGCGGATGGACGGGAAAAGAAACCGGGGCACATAGGCGGCGGGAAAGACCCACAGCAGGCGCAGGACGATGACGACAGCGCTGACGGCGCCGGCCTGGAAGAGCAGGCGGGACCAGGAACTCTGCTGTTCGAGGCCATGCACGACCTGGGGCAATTGCAGGCCGATGAAGATGAAGACGACGCCATTGAGCAGATAGACGAGCATCTGCCAGAACGAGGTGAGTTCCAGCCGGGTGCGGGCGCTGATCATGCGCGGCAGCCGCCAGCCGAGATAGACGCCGGCGGTGACGATGGCGAGGGCGCCGGAGCATTCGAGGTGTTCGGCGGCGAGATAGGCGAGGTATGGGGCGAGCAGCGAGATGGTGATTTGCACCGGCGGGTCGTCGAGGCGGCGCTGGATCCAATCGACACTCACGCCGACGATCCAGCCGATGATGGCACCGCCGAGGGCGACGAGGGGCAGTTCCAGGGCGGCGGTGGCGGAGGAAAAGGTGCCGGTGACCACGGCGGCGATCCCGAAGCGATAGGCGACGAGGGCGACGGCATCGTTTACGAGGCTTTCGCCCTCGAGGATGGTGACGATGCGGCGGGGGACTTCGAGGCGCTCGAAGACGGCAGTGGCGGCGATCGCATCGGGCGGAGAAACGATGGCGCCGAGGACGAAAGCGGCGGCCCATGGGAGACCCGGAATGCACGCGTGGGCGACCCAGGCGACGGCGGCGATAGTGAGGAGGACGAGGCCGACGGCGAGGAGGAGGATGGGGCGCAGGTTGGTTTTGAAATCGTGCCACGATGTGAGCAACGCAGTGGGAAATAGCAGCGGAGGGAGAAAGACGGGGAGGACGAGCTCGGGCGCGAAGGCGATCTGGGGCAACCGGGGGATGAGCCCGAGGGTGAGGCCGCAGAGCACCATGAGGACGGGATACGGCAGGTGGATTTTGCGCGCCGCGATGTCCAGCGCGGCGACCAACATCAAGACGAAGCAGACGAGTTCGAGTTGAGCCATGGCGCGCAGGCTAGGAAAATTTCGGGCGCGCGTCAGCGGTAACTTGCGGGCGAGGCGTCAATCGGAACGGAGGCGCGTGTGCCTGGTGCCGTCGGGGTCCCGGGCGATCCATTGGCGGTCGTCGAGGGAGATGGTGGTGTAGGTGTCGCTCATCCCGACGATCTTCGCGGCGATCGCCTTCTTCAGCGATCCACCCAGTGTTTCGGCAATGGCCTTCCGCACTTCCTCCAGCTTGTCGGCGCCGTATTTCTCTTTGAACTCAGGAGCGGAAAGCTGGACGTCGTGGACGTCGACGCCGTCGAGCGCGCGGATGGTGATGTGGAGTTGGTCGCCGCTCACGCTCCAGTCGCCGTGGAGTGTGCATTGGTATTTCTGTGTGAGCACGCCCTTCGGTTCGTCGATGGTCACGGTGTCATCGAGATTCCAGAGGGCGGTGAAGGAACCGTCCGGCAGGAAGTGGAAGACATCGCCGCTGGCGGCTTCCTTCCAGGTGCCGACAATGAGCGTGCGGCGCGCGGCGGACTCGGCGGTCGAATGTTCATAGATAGCGCTGATCCGCTTTTTCAAGGCGTAGCCGGCGATTGCGAGGCCGAGGCCCAGGAGCAGGATGAAAACGGCAACGCGAATCTTCATGGATTTATTTCACGGCTGCGGCGCTGGGGGTGGAGGCGAGGCCCACGGCATTGAGGCTGCGGATGCTGTATTGATGCGGCTCGCCGGGCCGGGCGCTCGGGTCTTGATAGCGCATCGGTGGTGCGGCGATGACGGGGGTGTCGCCGCCGTTCAGCCCTTGAAACAGCGGAGTGCCGAGTTTGCCGACAGGCTTTTGCGGGAGGCGCGCGAGTTCGTGGCCATCGCGTTCGATGAGGAAGCCGCCGAGTCCGCTTTCGAGATCGGCTTCGGCGTTCCAGGTGAGTTCACCGGCGGCACTGAGGCGCACGTTTGTGGGGGCGGGAGGAGGAGTGGTATCGGCGGGGTGGCCGGTCTCGTTGTAGGAGCTCCAGATTTTGGCGAAGGCGGCGCTGGGCAGCCACGACGCGTCGGCGGGGTTGCCGGTGAATTCGCCGGCGGGTTGCGCGGTGCTGGCGCCGGGCGCGGCGAGTTGCGCGAGCTTTGGGTCGACCGGCCGAAGCGTCTGCGTGCCGCTGCCGGGTGCGGGGAGACGTTGGGCGAGACAGGCGTCGAAGAAAGCGACGGCGAGGTAACGGGAGTCGCCGCACTCGTGGCCGCTGAGCGGATCGGAGGCGAGGCCACCGGGGGCGCCGTGTTCGCGCCAGGCCTTGAGCATGGCGCGATCGCCGATGCGGGCCGGGCCGTGGCTGGGGTCTTGCGCTTCCTTCACGCCGCCGATGAAAAGAAATGGGACTTCGTAAACGGCGGGCGTAAGCGTGGGCTTGGGAATCTCGCCGCGCTCCCAAATGGCGTAGGCGGAGCCGGAGCGGAAGAAGATCGCGGCGATGCGTTCGGGATGCAGGGTGAGCATGAGACTGGACCAAAAGCCGCCGCCGGAATGTCCCCACAGACACCACGGCACGGTGGTCAGCTCGGGGTGTTTCGATTCTTCGGCAAAGTGCGCGAGGGCTTTCTGAAACGCGGCGTCGGAGCCATTGCGGGGATCGCACCAATGGCGGCAGTCGCCGTCGGTGAGTTGCTGATAGGCCGGGCCGAGGAGGGCGCAATCCCATTTGCGCGCGAGCGCCTGCCAGTGGAGATCGTAAGCGGCGGTGAGTCCGGTGACGCCCGAGCCTTTGCCACAGCCGTGCTGGTGCACGATGACGCCGCGGAGCGTCTTCGCACCCTCGGGAATCCAGAGGGTGTAGGTGACCGGCATGGCGAGCTCGCCGGGTTTGTCGGACGTCTCGTAGTGAATCGAATAGTAGGGCGGGGCGATGGCGGGCGGTGGTTCGGCGGCGAGAGCGCACGACGCGAGCGCGAGGAGCAAGAGAGTGGATTTCATCAGGGGGCAATGAATGTTTGATGCGGGTCGATGGGGGAGTCTATCGTCCGGGTTCCACTTGCCAATGCCAGCGTCGCTGGCCAGAACGGGCTGCTTTCGCCCCAACTCCATACCCCCATGAAATCGATCGCCATCCTTGCCCTCACGCTTCTCGCGCTTGCCTCGCTCCGCGCGGATGATCCAGTGCCGCCGAAAGGTTTTCGCGCGATCTTTGATGGCAAGGATCTCACCGGTTGGTACGGGCTGAATCCGCATTCGGTCGTGAAGCTGGAGGGGGAGAAGCGCGAGGCGAACTTGAAACAGCAGCGCGAGGAATTTTCCCAACACTGGAGCGTGGAAAATGGCGAGCTGCTGAACAAGGGCACGGGGCCGTACGCGACGACCGAGGAGGAATTCGGCGACATCGAACTGATGATCGAATACAAGACGGTGCCGCATGCGGACAGCGGTGTTTATTTGCGCGGCAATCCGCAGGTGCAGATCTGGGACGACACCCAGCCGTGGCTGGAGAAGGCCCCGGATCGCAACCCGGACCGCGGCTCCGGCGGGCTCTTCAACAACACGCCGAAGACGCTCGGGCGTGATCCGATCCTGGTGGCGGACAAACCGTTCGGGCAATGGAACCAGTTGCGCATCCGGCAGATCGGCGCGCGGACCTGGGTGTGGCTGAATACGCGGGCGGTGGTGGAGGGTGCGGTGATGGAGAATTATTTCGACAAGACGCAGCCGTTGCCGGCGAAGGGCCCGATCATGCTCCAGACGCATGGTGGCGAGATTCGCTGGCGCAATCTCTTCGTGCGTGAGATCGGCGCCGACGAAGCGAAGACGGTGCTCGCGGCGAATCCACTGCTGCCCAACCCGACGGCGTACGATGTGTCCTACGGTCCGCATCGCAAGCAGGTGCTGCACTTTTGGAAAGCGGAGTCCGACAAGCCGACGCCGCTGCTCTTTTTCATTCACGGCGGCGGATGGATGGGTGGCGGCCGGCTCAGCGGCTTGAGCAGCATTCTCCCGCTCTTCCTCAAGGCGGGGATCTCGGTAGTGTCGGTGGAGTATCGTTTCATCCCCGAAGCCACGGCCGATGGCGAGGTGCCGCCGGTGAACGGCCCGCTGCACGACGCGGCGCGCGCGTTGCAATTCGTGCGCAGCAAGGCGGCGGAGTGGAACATCGACAAGGCGCGCATCGGCGCGAGCGGCGGCTCGGCCGGCGCCTGCACGTCGCTGTGGCTGGCCTTTCATCCCGAGATGGCCGACGCGAACAGCGCTGATCCGATTGCGCGCGAGTCCACGCGCCTGTGGTGCGCGGCCGTCTCCGCGCCGCAGACGACGCTCGACCCGAAGCAGATGAAGGAATGGACGCCGAACAGCAGCTACGGCGGACACGCCTTTTTCTTCACGTCGGACCCGGCGAAGAAGATCACGCAGTTCGACGCGTTTCTCGCCGGTCGCGAAACGATCCTGCCCTGGATCGCGGAGTATTCGCCTTACGCGCTGGTCTCGTCGGACGACCCGCCCATCTACATGACTTTCGGCGCGCCCCCGGCGCTGGGGCAGGACCAGAAAAATCCCACGCACACCGCGAATTTCGGCGTGAAACTCCAGGAGCATTGCCAGGAATTGGGCGTGCCGTGCGAGCTGTACTATCCCGGCGCGCCGGACGCGCCGCACCAGACGGTGGAAAAATACCTGCTCGAGAAACTGAAGGCGCCGACGGCGAGATGAGCCGCGAAGTTAAACAACCGGTGCAGGCATCGCGTCCGAATCCTCTTTCAGACTGCTGAGCTTGTTTCCAAGTAAGTTGAATGGAGAGGGCCAATAAGTCGTCACCTTACTTATGAAACGAATTAGTCTCCTTTTGATAGTCCTCGGAGCCATCCTGTTTACGCCCACTGGGGCCTTCGCCAGCGATAAGCATAAGCACCATTACAAGCACAAGCATCATTACGATAATGGGGATAACCGGGATGAGCGGGATCGTCGGGAGCTGCAGGCGCAAATGGAGGCGGATCGTCGCGCCAACGGTTACTACGACAATTCCCGCTACAGTTCCCATCACCATCACTCTCGCTAAAAGAGCTCGCGCTTCCACCGCTGCATATCTTCGGGCGGAA
>NZ_JBDUCX010000011.1:0-44042 GCF_040003245.1 Chthoniobacter sp. | reverse complement strand
GGTGGAGGCAACAAGGGCCGCGGAGGCGGGCGAGGGGAAGGAGGACGAGAACGAGAACGAGGACGGGAGCGACGAAGGAGGCGCACATGGCAATTCAATGGCCGCTTCCCCCGAAGCCCCCCCGCCGATTAACCTGCCGCAGACCACGGACGCACCGCCCATCTGAACCATGAAATACACCTACGCCGAACTCGCGGGCATGATCGACCACGCGCTGCTGCACCCGACGATGACCGACGCCGAGTTGCGCGCGGGCTGCGCACTCGCGCGGACCTACGCCGTCGCCAGCGTTTGCATCAAGCCCTACGCGGTGCAACTGGCCGTCGAGGCGCTGCGCGGCAGCGAGGTGGCGGTCGGGACGGTGATCGGCTTTCCGCACGGCAGCAACACCACTGAAATTAAACGCCTCGAAACCGCGCAGGCTTGTCGCGAGGGTGCCGTGGAGATCGACGTGGTCATCAATGTCGGCCGGGCGCTCGGCGGCGATTGGGCCTACGTGGAAAATGAGTTGCGTGAAATCACCGGCGAGGCCCACGGCCACGGCGCACTGCTCAAGGTGATTTTCGAAACGGACTTCGTGACCGCGGACGCGACCAAGATTCGCCTCTGCGAAATCTGTGAGCAGGTCGGCGCCGATTTCGTGAAGACTTCCACCGGCTTCGGCTTCGTGCGCCAGGCGGATGGCCATTTCCATACCGTGGGCGCAACGCCGCACGACCTCGCCCTCATGCGGGCTCATACTTCGTCCAAAGTGCAGGTCAAGGCATCTGGAGGCGTGCGCAATCTCGATGGATTAATCGCGGCTCGCGACTTGGGAGCCACTCGTTGCGGCACCAGCGCAACCGCGCTCATTTTGGATGAATATCGACAACGCCAAAGCGCTGAAAGCGGGGGAGTTAGCGCACCCATTTCCGCTTCCGTACCCCTCCTACAGGGGAACTATTAAGTAAACTTACGCATGCGTAATCCGCCGTCGCAACGGCACAGCAATCGCTGATTAAAGTCGACGTGAATGCTTCCGCAAATCCGGTCAGCAAGGAGGACGCATCGTCGGCGGCGACGATGCGGATTTTCCCGCTGGCTTGCATTCTGTTGCTCGGCATCGGACTTTCACTGTCCACGTTTTTTCTCATCCGCCGCAACGAGCGGGAGCGGATCGAGCAGGAGTTCGCCTGGCGCACGCGCAGTCACCTGGAAGCCCTGCGCGTCAACCTCGAACGCTCCGAGGAGTGCCTTTACACTTTGCGCGATCTCTTCGAGTCGAACGCCGATGTCACCTATGCGGAATTTCGGCGGACGGCCGAAGATTTGCGCAAGAGACATCCCGGCGTGCAGCAGTTGGAATGGGTGCCGAGAATCAAGGCGGAGGAGCGTGCGGCTTTCGAAGCCGGCGCGCACGAGAAAGTGTCTCCCGACTACAAAATCATCGAACGCAACAAGGCGCGCACCGCCAATGTGCGCGCCGCGGACTACGAGGAGTACGCGGCCGTCCTCTACGTCGATCCCCGGGAAGGGAACGAAGCATCCCTGGGTTATGACAGCTACCGCGGCACGCATCAGCAGGTGCTCTTTCGGGCGCGCGATACCGGGACGATCTCCGCCACGCGCCGCGTCTCCCTGCGGGAACCCACGGGCCAGGAATACGGTTGGGCTTCCTTCCTGCCGCTCTACACCAAAGGCGGGGAGCCCGCGACGGTCGACGAGCGGCGGCAGCGGCTTATGGGTTATGCGGAAGGCACCTTCCGCCTGACCGACTGGGTGGCCAATAGCTTCACGGATACAGCGAAACCGACGGTGGAGGCCTTGATCGTCGATGCCACGCCGGGCAACTCGGAACGATTCCTCATCTCCTTTGCCGACGGCGTCATCCGGACTCCGTCTTCCCGGGAGGCGACCTTCACCAGCGGCTTGCATCGCACGGAGGCCCTGCGCGTGGGCGGACGGGATTGGTCGGTCTATTTTCGTCCGTCTCCGGCGTGGCTCGCCGCGCAAGTCACGCCCTATCCCCATGCGGCGCTCGTCGTGGGCTTGTTGATCACAGGCCTCGTGGCCTTTTTGGTCCGCAACATCCAGCGCCGGGCGCTGGTCGTCGGCCACCAGGTGTCCGAGCGGACCGCCGAATTGCACACCGCCCAGGAAACATTAAGGGAAGACATTCGCCGGCGCGAGCTCGTCGAATTTGCCCTGCGCAAAAGCGAGGATCGCTATCGGGCTTTCGTCGAGCAGAGCACGGAAGGCATCTGGTGTTTCGAACATGAGCCACCGATCTCCACGCATCTGCCGGCGGACGAGCAGATCGATCTCATGTACCGCAATGGGCGTCTCGCGGAGTGCAACGATGTCATGGCCCGGATCTACGGCCGCGAGCGTTCCGACCAGTTGATCGGCGCGCCCCTGGAAGATTTTTCACCGCGCAGTGATCCGCAGAACGCCGCTTTTCTCCGCGCGTTTATCGAGAGCCGGTATCGCATGATCGAGTGGGAAACCCGCGAGTTGGACCAGGATGGGAACACGCGGTTCTACCTCAACAACCAGACGGGCATCGTCGAGGACGGCCTGTTGAAGCGCGTCTGGGGCACACGCCGCGATATTACCGAGCGGAAGCGCGAAGCCGAAGTGCAGACCCAGCAGGCCACCCGCCTGAAACTGGCCGTGTCGGCCGCCAGCCTGGGCACGTGGGACTGGGACCTGGCGACGCAACGTGTCATCTGGTCGCCGGAAACGGAGCGCATGTTTGGCCTCGAGCCGGGGACGTTCGACGGCACGCTCGCGACCTATATGAGCTTCCTCTACCCGGAGGATCGCGAACGCGTTGGCATCATCATTCGTCATGCGCTCGAAACCCCCGGCGAAACGGGCACCGATTACGATCTGCGCATCATGCGGCCCGATGGCACCACGCGCTGGATCGTGGCCCGCGGCGCGGTGCTGCGCGATGCGCAAGGCAGGCCGGTGCGCATGCTGGGCACGGTGATGGATCTCACCCACCAGCGCCTCGCCGAGGAGGAGCGCAACCGCATGGAACGCAAGCTCCAGGAATCGCAGAAGCTCGAGAGCCTCGGCATCCTCGCCGGTGGCATCGCGCATGATTTCAACAATCTCCTCACCGGCATCCTCGGCAACGCCAGCTTTGCGCGCATGGATATCCCGGCCAATTCGCCGGCCCAGCCTTCGCTCGAACAAGTGGAAATCGCCGCCCAGCGCGCGGCGGATCTTTGCAAGCAGATGCTCGCTTATTCCGGCAAGGGCCGCTTCATCGTCCAGCAACTCGATCTTAGCGCCGTGGTGCGCGAGACTGCCGACCTGTTGCAGGTCTCGATCAGCAAGAGCAGCGTGTTGAAATACGCGCTCGCGGAAAATCTGCCGGCGATCAGCGCCGATGCCACGCAGATCCGGCAGATCATCATGAACCTCGTCATCAACGCCTCCGAGGCCATCGGGGAGAGGAGCGGCGTAATCAGCGTCGCCACCGGCGTGATGGACGCCGATCGCGCCTACCTCACCGAGGCCTACCTCTCGCCCAATATTCCCGAGGGCACATACGTCTTCCTCGAGGTGAGCGACAACGGTACCGGCATGACCAGCGAAACGCGCGAGCGGATTTTCGATCCCTTCTTCACCACCAAATTCACTGGGCGCGGTCTCGGTCTCGCCGCGGTGCTGGGCATCGTTCGCGGCCACAGCGGCGCGCTCAAGGTCTATTCCGAAGTGGGTCGCGGCACCACGTTCAAGCTGCTGCTGCCCTGCGCCGGCGGTCCTGCGGAAGCCGCGCCGGATGCGCCGGCCGCCCCACCCCTGTGGCGCAGCTCCGGCACGATGCTGGTCGTCGATGATGAAGACACGGTCCGCGCGATTGCGCGGCGCATGCTGGAGAGAGTCGGCTTCGAAGTGCTGCTCGCCTCTCACGGCCACGAAGCGCTGGAAGTCTTCCATCGCGACGGCGCCCGAATCGTCGGCGTGCTCCTCGATCTCACCATGCCGCAGCTCGACGGCAACGCCACGTTCACCGAATTGCGCCGCCTCGATCCCGAGGTGCGCGTGCTCCTGATGAGCGGCTTCAACGAGCAGGACGCGATCACGCGTTTTGCCGGCAAAGGCCTCGCCGGCTTCATCCAGAAACCCTTCAAGCCCGAGACGCTCTACAACAAACTCCAGGCCATCTTCGCCGGCGACCGCACCCCGGAAAGAGCGGAGCCTTGTGCTTAAAGCCGCTCGGTCATTTCCTTGAGTTGTTTGGTCGCAATGCCAATGGGACGATCCAGCGGAACGCCGGCACAGGTTAGCAGGGTGGTGAGCAGGTCTCCTTGATTGCCGCTGGTGGCCGTCAGGAATCGTCCGGTGTTGATCGTCCCGCCGCCGCGTCCGGCGACGATGAAGGGGAGGTTCTCGCGGGCGTGTTTGTTGCCGTCCTCGAGGCCGGAGCCCCACATCATGATGCAGTTGTCGAGCAGGGTGCCGTCTCCTTCGCGCAAGGTGGCCATCCGCTTAATCATGTAGGCGAATTGGGCGATGTTGAAGGCGGTGATCTTCGCAACTTTGTCGACCTTGTCGGGTTGATTGTTGTGATGGGTTTGGGAGTGATGTTCGTCCTTGAACCCGAGTTCCGGATAGGAGACGCCGTTCGGGGTGGAGCCGATGTAGGTGCTCACGCGAGTCGTGTCGGTCTGGAAGGCCAGCACGTTGAGGTCGCACATGACCTGCATGTACTCGCTGCGTTTGTCGCCGAGGGGGATTTTGATTTCCAGGGGTGGGGAATCCGAAGCATGGCGCTTGCTGACGCTGACGCCGGCTGCTTCCAGCGCCGCCTCTTTTTGGCGGTATTCGATGGCGGCGATGCGGCGTTCCACGGAACGCACGCTATCGAGGTACTCATCGAGTTTGTGTTGGTCGTCCTGGGGCAACGTCCGGCGAAGGTCTTTCGCGCCGCCGATGACGAGATCCAACATGCTCCGTTCCAGGGCGTCCGCGCCGGGCTTGCGGTCAGGACCGCCGGGCTCGGCTTTTTTGAAAAGCCGGTTGAGGACGCTGCGCGGGTTGATCTCCGCGGGGACAGCTTGAGTGGCCGAGCGAAAGCTGCAGTGCGAATAGTAACCCTCGTTGAGGCCCTCCTGGTTTTCCTTGTGCGTCTGCGGCATCGTGGCCAGCTCCAACGACGGTAATGAGGTGAGACCGCCCACGTAATTGGCGGCGATCTGATCGGCGGAGATCGCGATGTTGATCTTATTGCGCTGGTGCGAATCGGGCAGCGACGCGGTCAGCCAGGTGGATAGTTCGAGCGCATGGGGCGCACCATTGAACGGCGCGATCGGGACGCCCGAGATGCCCCTCATGAGCAGGCATTGATCGAGCACGCCGCTCAGCGATTCCAAAGCGGGCGGCGGTGCCGAGAGAAAGCTCTCCTGATCTGTAGGCCAGAATTGATCCATGATAACCCCATGCGGCATGTACATGAAGCCGAGGCGCACCGGCGGTTTGACCGCCTTTCCCTTGGAAGAGTCTGCCCAGCCCATGGTCTCCAAAAGGGGCAGAGCGAGAGCAGCGCCCAGCCCTTTCAGGCAGGTGCGACGATCAATCAAGAAGTGACTTTTCATTTGGACGAGGAGGTGAGGGGTTCGGAGATGCGACGATGGGTGAAGGGATAGCTGGTGACGATTTCCGTGATCAGCGTCTGCATCCGGTAGCCGTCCCGGGCGACCGATGCTGTCAACTGATCCACGACGATTTCATCATAGCCTTCGAGCTGACGGCAGAGGGCGTAGGCCAGCAGTTTTTCCGTCAGGGTCCGAGCAAGATCATCCTGGCGTGCGGCGATGATGGTTTTCAGTTCCTTGGGGGACGCAAAGTGTTTACCACCCGGGAGTTCACCGGCCGCATCGATCGCCCCGCCAGTATCGTCCTGATCGCGCCAGCGCCCAATGGCGTCGAAGTTCTCCAGGCCAAATCCGATGGGATCGAGGATCTTGTGGCAGTTGGCACAGACGGCATTCGTGCGGTGCAATTCTGTGCGCTGGCGCAGGGTCAAATTGGCGACGGTCTTCTTGTCCTGTTTGTCGAGGGCTGGAACATTCGGTGGGGCAGGGGGCACGTTTTCGCCGAGGACTTGTTCGAGCACCCACACGCCGCGCCGGACAGGGCTGGTGCGGTTGGGAAAGGAAGTCGTCGCCAGGACACCGGGCATCGCCAAAATCCCGCCGCGATTGGCGTCGGTGAGGTGGACCTTGCGCATCTGTGGTCCGGTGATGCTCTTCTCCAGATCATAGATCGGGGCGAGGGTCTCATTGAGGAACGTGTAGTCGGCATCCACGAAACTCACGACGCTCCGATTCTCGCGCACGATGCTTTCAAAAAACAGACGGGCCTCGTCATACATCGCCAGGCGCATCTCGCTGGTGATCTGGGGAAATTTCGCGGTGTCGAAAGTTTTGCTCTCGAGATTCCCCAGGCCCAGCCATTGCGCTCCGAAACCATCAAACAACGCCCGGGAGCGCGGATCTTCCAGCAAACGCCGAACCTGGGCCTTTAGCACCGCTGGCTCGTGGAGCTGCCCGTTGTCGGCCAACGCGGACAGTTCCGCATCGGGCATGGTGGCCCACAAGAGGTACGATAAACGGGAGGCGAGTTGATAATCATCGAGGGGAACAATCTCGCGACCGGGTTCAGCCTCTGCGTCCGGCGTGATAAAGAGGAATTGGGGAGAAACGAGGACTGCCTTGAGCATCAGGCTCAGGGCCGCCGGGTAGGAGAGTTTGTTTTGCCTTCCCAAGTCGAATACGCTTAACAGGACATCCAGTTCCGCTTCCGACGCGGGTCGGCGATAAGCGCTGCGGGCCAGCGAGCGGGCGACCTTTCTCGCGGCTGCTTGACCGTCCGCCCCCGGCGCTGGCGGTTCACCAAACAAACGCTTTTGCAGATCCGTGGGCGGCGCATCGTTGGGGGCCAGAATCCGGTCCAATACCTCATTGGCGATCCCGAGATACTGCTCCATCTGGAGAGGGGACAGCGTATTGAGATATCCCTCGCCGAACACTTCATCCGGCAATTCGTGAACGATCGCCGGATCCACTCCAAAGAGATCGTGCAGCGTGTTGCCGTACTCCACCTTGGTCAAACGACGGATCACAAAAGGACCGGAATCCTTTGGGCTGAGGAATTTTACCTTGGCCACCCAATCCGTGAACATCTGGCGCTCCTCGTCCGTCGGCTGCTTGTCCGTTTCGTCCGGCGGCATGTCGTGGGTCTTCACGTTGGCGAGCGCTTGCTTCCACTGTTTGCTGAAGTTGGCGTCGCCTGGGTTCTTCAACGCGGGCTGGAAGTTGATTTGACCCTTCCTCTTCTTGGCGCCGTGGCAGTCCGTACAGTAGGTCGTGACGAAGGGGGTGACTTTGTCTCGAAAGGACTTTTTAACATCGGCCTGAAGCGCGGCGAGATCCGCGTCACTTCCCGACTCCGCATGACCAGCCGGCGCCAACGACAACGCAGAAGCAAAAAGCAACGGGGCAAGCAGGCCGTCGCGAAAAGTTCTGGGGATCGTCATCATAATCATCAACTAGAGCGCGTAAGACGCTTTGACGTTAGAAAGAGTTCACCATGAGAGGGAGAAAAGCGAGGCAACGCAGGATGGCGAGTGCGGACGGCCCATTGCTCCGATTGTGCGCCCGAAAGAGCTGAACCTTTCGCTTGACCCCCCATCCCGGCGCCCCTACTGTGCCGCCCCTTCAATTAACGGGCTGTGGCTCAGCTTGGTAGAGCGCTTCGTTCGGGACAAGAACTGGCAAATAGACCGTCTCGTTACCTCTCGTTCCTTTTCATTGCGTGCCAAGCATTTGCACGCGGAATGATTTGTGGTCTCCGCGCCGTTTCGTGCCGTAGTAAACCGCCATTTTCCGGCGTCGCGTATGCGATTTCGTATGCGGCGGGGCTCCACATCTTTTGGTCATAATTGCGGGTGGGTCCGCCGCGAGTTTCACGCGCTGCGATTCCGCGCGTATTGCTTGGCTCAGCACGGCAGCAACCCGCTACCGTTTGAGGATGTTCTTCACGGTGGTCGTGTGCCACCGCGCGCCTGTCCGCGTGGGCACTTGCCGCGTGTTCAACTCTTCGGCGATTCTCGCGAAGCTCAACCGTTTGCCCTCCCGCTTGCGGCGAAGGGATCGCATCAGTTCAATAGTCTCCTGCTCTCCCGGTTTCTCCCCGTAGGCTTTGCGCCCCTCGCATTTGCCAGTCGCCTCTTTCTTCGCCTCTCGCGCTCTCCGCAGTTTGCTCACGAGACGGGACTTTTCGAGTTCGCTGAAAACGCTCTGAATCTGGATGAGAGCTTTCCTCATCGGGTCTTCGCTCATTGAAGCGGTGACATCTTCGCCCGTGACGCAGTTGATGAGCGTGATGCTGTGTTGCGCGAGTTTTGCCAGCAAGAGAGACTGAACCATCACGTCTCGCGCCAGCCGATCTAGGGACTCAACCAAAATCGTGTTGATGCCATTGCCGAGAATCACGGCAACCATGCGGTTGAATTCGGGTCTATCCGCCTCGGTGCCCGTGAAGGCGTCTCGAAAGGTTTCCGTGACCGTGTAGCCGTTCTCAGCCGCGAAGGCGGAAATCGTCTCTCCTTGGCGCTGGAAGCCGTGCCCCTTCACCTGTCCATTGCTGGAAACGCGGAGATACGCGAAAACAGGAATCGCATTTTTTGGTTTCATCCCTTTACTGTAGAGCATTCCCTGTCGAATGCGAGCAATAATTCTCTAGATTTGTTGTCCTTGCTTCCGCTCGTTCCCGCTACCTCTGCCCTCCAAATGCCTCGTCCCGCACCTTTAGGGGGTCGAGTGGATGTATTGATTCTCTACGATCTCCAAGACCTCGCAGGTCGGCGAGATGAACCAAAGAAATTTAGATGAATGTCGTGCAGCCCCGCCCGACGCTCGTCTGAGCACGCGGATCGCGGGGAGCCATAAGCCCGGTCGCGCTGCTCAAAGCGATTCTAGGGGCGTTTCCGTTCGCTAGCGGGGGAAAATTGTCGGCGATCTGATTCGCGGTCTGAATTCCGTGTAAAAGTTGACGTGAACCTGTTGCACCTTCCCGTCACGTCTGAGCGCCAATTTGAACTTACTGGCGTTGATGAAGAGCATTCCGAGCCAATCGGATATGGACACGGCAAAATTATCGACAACCTACTCGACCTTGGGCACCGTTTGCGCCTCGTCACGATGATATGTTTGTATCGGCGACCCGTAGGGGGCGTTGGAATCCTGCCGACGTTGGAGATGCCGGAAACCAGCTACGAATTGCCCTTCACGGAAGGCTTCTTCCGATTTCAATTAGCGGAGCCCACGATTGCGAAGTTGACGGTGTTTCACATCCATCCATCCTTTCAAGGTCAGGGTATCGGCAAGAGAAAGTTCCGCCAGCTATCCGATGATCTTGAAGCATGCGGGGTTGAGACGCAATTCGGCAAGCCTTGTCCCATCGTTCACCTTGACGCGATCCATGCAATGACACCCAAACAGTTGATCCAATTTTATATCCGTGCCGCGCCTCTGTTCCGAGACGCGGGCGACGGTTGGATCGTCCGGGACCAGTCGCGCGGCTAGTTCTTAGCCACATCTGAACGCGCAGCTTCCTCGGCAATTTGCGCCAATATCCCGGCTTTTGTGCGCGCGCCGAAAAAATCACAGATAGCGTGGGCAAGTTGCTCGCTCAAACCGCGTTCAAACGCGCCGCAATATGCTGCAAGACTAAAAGCGAAGTCGTGCTCCCCCACTTTGTAAGCCTCGGTAGCCAGCGCTTCCAATTTGGTCAGAAGTTCCTGAGCGGTCACGGCGCTTGCCGTGGGGTTGGGGGCTTCGGGTTTGGTTTTCATTGGATGCGTTTGGATTGTCCCATTTCGCCGGTCGTCTGCGATGGAATCCTCTGTCATAATGCCGTGGCGCGTCACCTGTCCCCTTGACCCACTATCGCGTGTGCTTCGTGAGGCGCGCATCCACCAGCGCAAGGAACTCCGAAGGGGTGATCTTGAGCACCCGACAGATGGCGTAGAGTGATTCGACCGTAGGACGTTTTAGACCCCGTTCGATTTGCGAAATAAACGTCCGGTGCAACTTCGCCTCCAAACCAAGCTGCTCCTGCGAGAGACCCCTCTCGGATCGAAGAAATTTCAGAGTGTTCGCAATCGCCTTTCTCAGCACGCGCCCGCCGTAAAGGCGTTGACCGAGTGTCGCTACAGCCCATAGTATTCAAACTTTATGGAGATTTTCGTCAGCCGAAACGGCGAAACACTTGGTCCGTATTCCCCCGATCAGCTACGCGAGATGCAGGGGAAGGGTGTTGTTTTCCCAATGGATTTGGTGTGGATCGAGGGCGCAGAGGAATGGCGACCGCTCTACCAAGTTCCGAACCTCTTCCAACGCGCCACCAAGACCGAGGAGCCCGCTGCCGTCCGCCCGATCCGGCAGGAACGATCCACGGTCGCCACCGTGATTGAGGAGGACATCGCCTTGTTTGCCGGACGACGCCACAAGCACTACGTCAAGGTCTGGAACAACGGGAGCGTGCGCTTTTCCTTCAACGCGGGGGTCTTCCTGCTGTCCTGTTTTTGGTTTCTATATCGTCGGCTGTATTGGCAGGGGGCTGTTGCGTTCGTTGCGAGCTGCGGTTCGGTCCTAATTGGCGGGCGGATTCTACCCCTCGCAGGCAACCTAAAGGCGCTCTATGTATTGCCGTTCGCGATATTGGTGGGGCTTGTCGGCGACCGCCTCTATCTTCACAACGCAGAGCGCAGAATCAAAGCGATCAAGGAAAAATACCGAGAGGGCGCAGCCCAAAAAGAGTTCATTCGTCGTGCTGGCGGGACCAATTTATGGTGGGCGGTAGTCGGGGTGCTGGTGTTGATCGTGCCAGACGCCTATCGCGGTTACAAAGCGGGCGTTGAAAGCGTCCAAGGTCCGACCGTTACGCCGACGACTGCCTTGACCAGCCCAAAATCCACCGACGCGCCCACACCCGCACCACCCCAACAGGAGGACGAACTTTTGGTCGCGATCAGGAAAGCCCTTAACCTGACCGACGTGAAAGAGGTTGCGGATATGCCCGCCGACTACGTTGGGACGCGCGTAATCGTTGCTATGCAACCGGACCAAGGCGAGCCGACATACCCCCCCAAAGGGGTCGCTTGGCAGGTTGACATCTCACGCAAGTCCCTTCGGTGGAGAGATGCTTTCACCATGTTCGATGCCATTTTCGTAGCGAAGAAAAACGACGTTCCGTGTGTTGTTGCGCTGACGCACAGCGACGCCACCTACATCTTCGCCAAGCTGGACGGAAGCCCAAATGCCCTTGGGGCGACTCGCTACTTTGAGGCTATCGGTAAGGACAATAAATCCGTCAAAATTCTCCTCCGCTGATGAGCAGCCAAGCTCGAAAAACTACCAAAAGTAAGAGCCCCGCCCCGGTGCTGATCTCCGTTCGCAGGGACGGCACTAAGCTCGGTCCCTACACGGTCGAGCAGGTGCAAAGGATGCTGGACGATGGGATACTCCTCCCGGCTGATTCTGCTGCATACGAGGGGAGCGACAGGTGGGAGCCGCTTTACTCGGTTTCGGGATTGAGGATCGCCAGACCAGCTACGGATAGTCCGACCGACCGATCTCTCGACGTTCTGATGATCCAATCACAGATGAAGAGCAAGGGTGTTGCCGTGGTCCTCGCGCTCTTCATCCCTTTCCTTGGTTTGTTCTACTCTGCGCCGGTCGCGGCGCTGGTCTGCCTATTCTTTGGCATTCTTCCATTTGTGATGCTGAACAACAAAGCGGGCACACCCGAATTCGCGCTGATCGTGTTTTCGATTACTTACGTTGTCAGCATCTTCCGGGCGCTGGCAGGCGTCAGCCGTTACAACGCGCGGCTGCTTGCGCGGCATAGCGAACGCGGAGCATGAAAACCGAAAGCTTTTTGAGCAGCCTTTTTCGCTGGTGGCGACGCCTAATCCCGGCAGCACCGATCTCTGACAAAAGGATTGAGGAAAATAGAGCCCCGTGCAAACGCCACCTACAACGACGGCGTTTGCCGATCAGGGTGCGGCAGCAGGCTTTTGCGTATTCGTGCGTCGCAACTTGCCTCCAAATGATCTACGAGCATTACACCGGGCAGCGGATGGCACATCGCCGGGCGATCCAACTCACGCGGTGCAAACCGAATGGGGCAGAGCTTCAATCAGTTCCCCGGATCATGCGGAAACTGTGCGGCGCTGGCTCACGGAAGCTGCGATCTTTAGATCACGTGAGAGGGGCGATCAAGCTAGGGCTCCCGGTTCTAGGCTCGGACGAAACCACATATCAGGATTCCCACGCGATCCTTATCGTCGGAGAATCAGCCACTCATTTTTGCGTTGCCGACCCCGCGACCGGTCGAGTTCGGTGGCGCACGAGCGAATGGTTGCTCAACTCCGATGAATTCCTCGTGGTCTTACCAAAGGGTGATCAAAGGTCCGATGCCCTAAAGAAGATGATTACCAAGCAGACGAGAACGCCGACTCACTACTACGCACCACCAATCAGATTTCCTTGCAGTGCCGGGGATGGCTTACCCCGTTTGCCAGTTGCGTCCATCAAAATGATCCCGGTCGAAAACGACCGGTAAACCAAAATCAAGAGGTAGCCCCGCTCGGTCGATCCCATCGTCGGAAGCGGGCTCTTCGACATCAAGTTCCTTGGGGGAGGGAAAGAGGGGGAGAGAGGAGCCTCGCGCCAGAGCGCGCTGCTCTTGTTTCAGATCAATGAAAGAAAGGTTTAGAACTCGGGGCAGATAGAATACAACTCCCCCCTAGCCACTTTGGTTTTCTAGGGTTATCCAAGAATCCATAAACCGGCACGGGTCAAAGCATCGCATCGAAGTTTCGCGCAAAGCGGGTAATGGTATCTCGAAAGCGATCCATCAATATCTCCCAAAGGCGCGGGCTACATATCAAAGTTTTTTAATGTGAGATGCGAATTCAAAAGTATGATCGCTCCCGCGTCGCCTTTGCTCCTGTTCTCTTGTATCCGATGCCCCTGTCCTACGCCGATCTCTTTTTTAGGAAGGAACACCCCCTATCAATCTCTTTCTAATCTCTTAGGAAGATGGAGGGAGTTCTATTCTCCCTGAAATAATTAAGAGCACACCCCTCCTTACCTCCCCGTTCGGCGCAAGATAGGGAGGTAAGAGAGGCGTGCTCTTTTCAGGAGCACTTCTCCCCAAAAACTTTTGTTGTTTAAAGACGAGAGAAAAAAATGAAAACTCGTCTGCACAGACCGATCCCTTGCCATCCAGACGAGGATTTCTGTCGCCCTCGCATTGGTGGCACAATCAGCATTACTCTTTCGAGTCGCAGTCGCTCATCTGCTGCCCCTTGTGGGGCTCTGATTGCCTTACGGCGTGCGTTTAACTTTGCCGGGACGGTCTCCCGGTGGCTGTCGCCAATCTTGGTTATACCCAAAAAAGTTCGCGTTTATAGCGAAAATCGTTTCCGCAGCATTTTCGGCTTCGCGCCCCTGTCCGCGAGCACGAAGGATCGAAATGACCTATAAGAACACAGAAATTTACCTACAAATAAGTATGCTCCAGCAACGCTTACTCCTGAACAGCAAGGAATCCTGTGAAATTCTTTCGATCAAACCAAAAACTCTCTACAGTCTCGTGAAGCGCGGGCTCATCAAACGCCATCCATCCGTCCGCAAGCTCTTGATCCCGTTGGGCGAGCTACAGCGGTTCGCTTCGATCAAGTGATCCGTTTGGCAAGATCGCTGTTCAAACGGGCAATCAGTTGCCCATAGTATCTCAGGATCGTCTGCCCGTTATCGCTGTGACCCTGCCATGCGCCGATTGTCGAGGGCGGGACATTTAGATAGATGCACTTCGTAATGAACATCCGCCGCAAGCTGCGCTGCGTGTAATGGGGAAGCTGGAGGCGTTTGCAAGCATTGGTGAGCGCTTTCCGCGCGCTCTTGATCCGAAAGACATTGCTCTCGGGTTTCTTGTCGCTCCTTTCCCAAAGGTCATTCAGCATGGGTCGCACGACTGGATATAGGTCGATTACAAACCCCTTGTCTGTCTTGTTGCGGTAAAGCCGGATTTCGTTCCGCTCGAAATTGACGTGTTTCCACTTCAGCGCCGCCGCCTCGCTATTGCCCACGCCAGCCAAACCCATGAACTTTAAAAAGTCCACGGAGTCTTGGGCATCGCGGTTATCCTTTTGGGAGCCAACAGTTTCGAGGATCGCTTGAAATTCTTCGTCGCTCGGGGTGTCGCGCAGAGGTTTGTCCCGTTTCATTTGTTTCACGTGCGCGATGGGAGAGCGAACGAGAAACCCATCACGAATCGCGAGGGCGAAAATGTCTCGCGCGCATCGGAGGTCTTCATTGTAGCTGGACTTCGCGCCACCGTTTTCGATCCGACTGTTGAGATGGTGTTCGGTTTCACTGCTTTTCAAGTCGGCAACGGAGATGTCTCCGAACGCAGCGAGCATCTTCTTGCAAAAACAGTTGGCTCGCTCTCGCGTCGATTTGCTGAACTTGGAGAGCGTCCTTTCGTATCGTTCGATCAATTCTTTCAGCCCGATGTTCGGCAACTTCGGCTTCTCGGCTTCAAGCCGTCGCTGTGCGAGCAATCGCTTTGCCGTCGCAAGGTCTTTGGTCTTGAGAGATTTCCGTTTTGGGGGCTTGCCGTTGCAGCGGAAGTGTGAGAATAACGAGCCCGATGGTTCGTAACGAACAATTCCTTCAGCAACGGTCGTCCAAAGTTGGGCTGGCATACGCCTCCAATCTACCGTATGCGATTTGCGTATGCAATTAGGTTTTGACCGTCTCGGAAAATCGGCGTAAGTCGTTGGTATTCAGTTAATCGGGCTGTGGCTCAGCTTGGTAGAGCGCTTCGTTCGGGACGAAGAGGCCGCGGGTTCAAATCCCGCCAGCCCGACCACGATAAAGGAATGGTCGCCCGCGGCCGACGTTCCCTCCGTAGTCAGGTCTCTGCCGGGTTTTGCAATTTTTTGTCGAAGTTGCGCCAAAGAATCGTCGAACCTGTCGGTGTTACTTCAATACTGCACAAAACTGCTGGTTGATGTTCGAGTCCCCCGCTTCCGCCCATACACGATGACCCACGCCGCGCCCGACGCCGTCTTATCGAGACGTGAAATTCTCAAACTCGCCGGCTTGGCTGCCGCGGGATTTTCGTGGAGCCGTGGCGCCGGGTCCTTCGCGCAGGCCGCTGATGTGAAGGTAGCAACCGCATCAGACCTCCCGCCGCTGAATCATTTTCCGCGAATGGTGCAGGAGTACTTTGTCGAGCGCGTCCGCGATGTGCAACGACTGGCCGACGAGCGCCGCGCCGCGCTCCATTCGAAGAGCGACGCGGAAGCGTACGTGCGGGACGTGCGGGCGAAGATCCAGCAGTGCTTTGGACCGTGGCCGGAAAAGACGCCGCTCAATCCACGGATCACCGGCGTGGTGGAGCGCGACAGCTACAAGATCGAGAAGGTGATTTTCGACAGTCGTCCCGATTTTCCCGTGACGGCCAATCTCTACCTCCCGAAGGGTGGCGCGCTGCCGCGGCCCGGGGTGGTGGGGAGCTGCGGCCACTCCACGAATGGCAAGGCGGAGAAAGCCTACCAGTCCTTTGCCCAAGGGCTCGCGCGCCTCGGCTATGTGTGCCTCATCTACGATCCCATCGGCCAGGGCGAGCGCTTGCAGTATGCCAACGAGCAGTTCCAGTCGCGCCGGGGCAGCGGCGTGAGCGAGCACCTTTACGCGGGCAATCAGCAGTTTCTCGTCGGTGAATTCTTCGGCGCGTGGCGGGCTTGGGATGGCATCCGGGCGCTCGACTACCTGCTCACGCGGCCCGAGGTGGATGCAAAACAAGTGGGCATCACCGGCAATTCCGGCGGCGGCACGATGACGACCTGGCTCTGCGGCGTGGAGCCCCGCTGGGCGATGGCCGCGCCGAGCTGTTTCGTGACCACTTTCCTGCGCAACCTCGAGAATGAACTTCCTGCCGACACCGAGCAATGCCCGCCGCGGGTGCTTGCCCTCGGGCTCGATCATTCCGACTTTATCGCCGCGATGGCTCCGAAGCCCGCCGTGTTGCTGACCAAAGAGAAGGATTTCTTCGACACCCGTGGGACCGAGGAAGCCTACGGGCGGCTTCAGCAGTTCTACCGGTTGCTCGGCGCGGAAGAAAACATCAGCCTTTTCCGCGGGCCGACGTATCACGGCTACACGCAGGAAAACCGCGAAGCGATGTATCGTTGGTTCAATCACGTCACGAAAATCTCCGACGCACAAACCGAGCCGGCGCTCACCATGGAGAACGACGAGACACTGTGGTGTACTCCGCACGGTCAGGTCGCGGAGCTCAAGCCGCGCACGGTCTTTTCCTTCACCCGGGAACATTCGCAGGAGTTGAAGCAGAAGCGCGTCGCGCTTGAAGGCGACGCGCTGAAAAACGTCGTGCGTGAGACCCTGCGGCTGCCGGCCCGCCAGGGCGTTCCGGAGTATCGCATTCTCCGTCCGTCGAGCGCCCGGCGATACCCGAAGAAATTCTCGGCGACTTACGCCGTGGAAACGGAGCCGGGAATCTTCGCGCTCGTGTATCGGCTGGACGACGGGTCGCTGTTATCGCGTCCGCCCCGCGGGGCGAAACGCGCCCTGCTCTACGTTGCGCATCAATCGGCCGATGCCGAGTTGCGCACCGAGCCGTTGATCCCGCAACTCATCGCGGCGGAGCCGGAGTCCGCGGTGTTCGCGTGCGACGTGCGCGGCATCGGCGAATCGCAGCCGGATACCTGCGGCGCCAACTCCTTCCTCACTCCCTATGGAAGCGACTACTTTTACGCGATCCACTCCATCATGCTCGATCGCCCTTACGCCGGGCAGAAGACCCACGATGTCCTGCGCGTGCTCGATTGGCTGCGGGCGAACGGTCATGAGGAAATCCATCTCGTGGGCAAAGGTTGGGGCGCCATTCCCGCGGCGTTTGGCGCGCTGCTGGGGGACGGCGTGCAGCAGGTCACGCTCAAGAACGCGTTGACCAGCTACAGCGATGTGGCGGAGTCCGAGGAATACCGCTGGCCGCTGTCGTGCTTCGTGCCGGGTGTGCTGGCCAAATTCGATCTGCCCGATTGCTACCGCGCGCTCGCGGCGAAACAACTGCGCCAAGTTGAGCCGTGGGGCGCGCTGGCGGCCGGCGGCTGATACCATGTGGCGCGTTCTCCTGCTCGCCTGCGCGCTGGCCGTTCCGGTCTTCGCCGAAGAGCGCTACGAAGTCGTTCGCGATTGGCCGTCCCTGCCCGCGGGCCAATCTCTCGGTTTGTGCGCGGGCGTCGGAGTCGATGCGCACGGTGACGTCTTCGTCTTCCATCGCAACGCGCGCGTCTGGACTACGCCCTTTCCCGACGAACCCATCGCCGAACCGACGGTAACCGTCTTTGATGGGCGCAACGGCAAGCTGCTCGCCGAATGGGGTGGGGGCGAGTTCATCATGCCCCACGGGCTCACTCTCGATCACGAAGACAACGTGTGGCTCACGGACGTCGGCCGGCAGCAGGTCTTCAAATTCACGCACGACGGACGCCTCCTGCTCACGCTCGGCGAGCGCGGCAAGCCCGGCACGGACCAGGCGCACTTCAATCTTCCGACCGATGTCGCCGTGCTGCCCGACGGCTCGTTTTACGTCAGCGACGGCTACCGTAACACGCGCGTGGTAAAGTTCGACGCCGCGGGCCACTACCAATTTGAGTGGGGCGGCAAGGGCGCCGAGCCGGGCAAATTCAATCTCCCGCACGGCATCGCGGTGGATGCGCGGGGACGGGTCTTCGTGTGTGATCGCAGTAATGCGCGGCTGCAAATTTTCGATCCGGTGGGCAAGTTTCTCGCCGAGTGGAAAGGCCCGCAGATCGGGCGTCCCTACGGCGTCAGCGTCGCCGGGGACGGACACGTTTTCGTCATCGACGGCGGCGATCAATCCGCGGCGCAGCCCGAGCACTCGAAAGCCGTGGAACTCGATCCTGATGGAAACGTGGTGGCTACCTTCGGTTCCTATGGCAAGTCGCCCGGGCAGTTTCAACTTGGTCACGATATCGCCGTGGCGCATGACGGCTCGGTGTATGTCGCCGAAGGCAAAGGCCGGCGCGTGCAAAAATTCATCCCCACCCACCATCCATGAACAATTCATCTCTCTCGCCGATTAGGTCGCGTGGAAGGAGGGTCGGGTCAAAAGTTGGCAAGCTTTTTGCCGGCTCTGGGTTAAGCTAGTATCAATGAAGCTAATCCCCCCGTTGTTCTTCGCGCTCGCCTCTGTGGCGGTGGCGGCGACCAGCGCCAAGTTGCCGCCGCCGGCCACCCACCCGGTTGATTTCGAGAAGGAAATCAAGCCGTTGTTCGAGGCCGCGTGCATCAAGTGCCACGCGAAGGGCAAGGACAAGGGCGGCTTCTCCCTGGAGACGCGCGAAGTGTTTCTGAAGGGCGGTGATAACGGCGCCGGGGCGGTGCTCGGGAAAAGCGGAGAGAGCAACATCGTGGAACTCGTGGCCGGCCTCGATCCCGACAGCATCATGCCCAAGAAAGGCACGCGCTGGACTCCGGAACAGGTCGGCCTGCTGCGCGCCTGGATCGATCAAGGTGCACCGTGGCCTGCGGGCATCACTTTCGCCAAGCCGCCGCCGCAGAATCTCACGCCGCATCCAGTCGTGCTGGCGGAGCGACCGAGCGTGCATCCGATCGACAATCTGCTCGCAAATTATTTTGCAGAAAAGGGTATCGCCTATCCCGCGACCGTGGAGGATCGCATCTTCGCGCGCCGTGTTTACCTCGACCTCATCGGTCTGCTTCCCACGCCGGAGCAACTGGATGCCTTCCTCCGCGACCCGGCGCCTGACAAGCGCACGCAACTCGTCCGGCAACTGCTCAACGACAAACGCAACTACGCGGACCACTGGCTGACCTTCTGGAATGACCTGCTGCGCAACGACTACAAGGGCACCGGTTTCATTGATGGTGGGCGCAAGCAGATCTCCGGCTGGCTCTATCGCGCGTTGCTCGACAACCTGCCCTACAACCGTTTCGTCGCCGAACTGGTCAATCCCACAAAAGCCAGCGAAGGCTTTTCCCGGGGCATCATCTGGCGGGGCACGGTGAACGCCTCCATGCTCCCGCCGATGCAGGCGGCGCAGAACGTCTCGCAGGTTTTCCTCGGCGTGAATCTCAAGTGCGCGAGCTGCCACGACAGCTTCGTCAACGATTGGTCGCTGGCCGACGCCTACGGCATGGCCGCGGCCTACTCCGACGACAAACTCGAGCTCATCCATTGCGACAAGCCCACGGGCAAGATCGCCGCCCCGCGCTTCCTGTATTCCGAAGTCGGTACGCTCGATCCGGCCTTGCCGAAGACCGAGCGGCTCCAGCGCCTCGCGGAGATCATCACCAGCCCGAAAGACGGACGCCTCTCGCGGACCCTGGTCAATCGTTTGTGGGAGCGGATGCTGGGGCGTGGCCTCGTCGAACCGCTCGACGACATGGAAAAGCCCGCCTGGAACCGCGACCTGCTCGACTGGCTCGCCGAGGATTTCGCCGCGCATGGCTACGACGTGAAGCACACGCTGGAAATCATTGCCACTTCCCGGGCCTACCAGGCGCCCACCGTGGAAGTGCCGCGCGAGAAGGAGGAATACATTTTCCGCGGTCCACAGACGCGCCGCCTCGACGCCGAACAATTTGCCGATGCCCTCACCGCGCTCGCCGATGACTGGGTCCGCCTGCCATCGTCGCTCGAGTTCGATTTCACCGCTGGCGACCTCGTCACCGGCTTGAATGTGCCGCAATGGATCTGGACCGACGAACCGGTGCAACTTGGTCCGCAACGCCTCGCCATCAAGGCCGCGAACGCCGCACTCACCGGAGCGCAGAAGACCGCGGCTGCCGCGCAGAAAAAGCTCGACGAGGCGACGACGGCCCAAGGCGGTGCGCCTTCCGAGGAATTGAAGGCTGAGGTCGAGCGCGCCACCGCGGCCGTGGTCGCAGCGCAAGCGCAACTCACCGCCGCCGGGCAACCGCGCGCGGCGTCCGCCGGCCCGATTTTGCCCGAGACGGATCGCCACCGGGTGGTCTTCCGCAAATCCTTCCATCTCGATGCTGTTCCGGCCGAAGCGCTCGCGGCGGTACTCGTCAGCCAGAGCTGGCAAGTGCAGGTCAACGGCCGGGAAGTGAAAGCGAAGCAACGCGACGGATTCCGCAACGGGCGCATCGCGCTGCTCGACATCCTGCCCATGCTCAAGGTCGGCGACAACGTCATCGTGGTCGATGTCTCCAGTCATACCGAGAAGCAGATGAATGATATCGAGCGCGCCAGGTATCCCGGCTCCTTGATTCACCTGAACCCGCGCAGTGGGCTCGCCTTCTACGCCCGCCTCGTGCCTGCGGGTGGCGGCGCATCGCAGCAAATCACCACGGATGACACCTGGCGTGTCCGGCGGGCGCCGGAAGGACGCTGGGGAGCGATCGACTATGCCGACGCTGAATGGTCCCACGCCGAGGCGTTGCCAGTCGGTGTCACTCCCGTCGACGAAGGCCCGTCACTCGAACCCATCCATCGCAACGACTTCGCGAACCTGCCGGTTGAACTCGGTTCGCAACTGGTCCCGATCATCAGCACGGTGGCCCAGCCCGGTCATATCCGGGCTGCGCTGCTGGCATCCGATCCCTTGCAAGTCGCGCTCGACCGCCCGAACCGCGAGGTCGTCATTCCCGTCCGCTCCACCGCGGCCACGACCTTGCAGGCCCTGGAGCTGACCAACGGCTCGACCCTCGACGCCCGCCTGCACAAGGCCGCCGCCAAATTCGCCCCCGAGGCGGCGCGCGATGTGCATGCCTGGACCGACCGTATCTACCGTTTCGCCTTCAGCCGTCCGCCAAGTCCCGACGAACGCGAGATCGCCGTCGCCATGCTGGGCCACACTCCGACCACCGACAACATCGCCGATTTCCTCTGGGCCATCGTCAACCTGCCGGAGTTTCAATTGATCAACTAACGCCCCGCTCATGCCCTACCGTCCCCATAGCCGCCGCGACTTTCTCAAGACCGCTTCCGCCGCCACGCTGGGTGCCCTCACCGCAGGCGCGCCGCGCCTGTTCGCCGAGCCGGAGGAGAAGATCGTCCCGACGGCCGATTGTGTGATCGTGTTGTGGATGGCCGGGGGCATGGCCCATACCGAGACGTTCGACCCGAAACGCTACGCGCCTTTTGAAAAGGGCATGGAATCGAACGGCGTGCTGTCCACCTTCCCGAGCATCCCGACGGCGGTCGATGGCGTGCGGTTTTCCGAGGGGCTGGAGCAGATGGCGAGCGTCATGGACCGGGGCACGCTCATTCGCACGGCGATGGCGGAGGATCTCGGCTTCATCCTGCACTCGCGGCACCAGTTCACCTGGCACACCGGCTATGTGCCGCCGCAGAGCGTGGCCGCGCCGCATCTCGGCGGTTTCATCGCCAAGGCGCTCGGGCCACGCGATCCGGCAGTGCCGCCTTTCATCAATATAGGCCAGCGCTTCGATCTCGGCGAAGGCGAGGAACTGAAGTCTTTCACCACGGCGGGCTTTCTCGGTAGTGAATTTGGGCCTTTCAATATTCCCTTCCCTCACGATGCGGCCCGCGCGGTCCGCCCGCCGGCTGGCATGACGCCGGGTCGTTTCGAAAACCGCGATCGCTTTTATCGCCGGCTGCTCGACGCCAGCCCGATTGGCACGGTGGGCAGCGAGTATCAACGCGAGTCGTTTCTGCGCTCGATGGACAATGCGCACCGGCTGCTGGCTTCGCCCTCGGCCAAGGCCTTCGACCTCACGCTCGAACCGCCTGCGAGCCTCGCCAGGTATGTGCCCGCGGGCTTCGACCCGGCGAAGATCGATTCCGCGAAACAGAATCGCGATGGCGATTACGAGGCGGCAACCGTCGGGCGTTTCGGTCTCGGCTGCCTGCTGGCCCGACGGCTGGCGGAAGCGGGCGCGCGGTTCATCGAAGTCACCACCGAGTACATTCCTTTCCTCAACTGGGACACGCACGAGAACGGCCACACGCGGCTGGTGAACATGAAGAAGATGATCGACGCGCCGATCGCCCAGCTCATCCGCGACCTGGAAGAGCGCGGGCTGCTCGACCGCACGCTGGTCGTCCTCGCGAGCGAGTTTTCGCGCGACATGATGATCGAGGGCAAGGAAGGCGTGCAGGTGCGCGCCCAAGCCCGGGTGCCCGATCGCATCGACGAGTTGAAATACTACGGCATGCACCGCCATTTCACCGAGGCCGGCTCGGTGCTGCTCTGGGGCGGGGGCATGAAGCGTGGCTATGTCCATGGCGCCACGGCGGACGAGCGCCCCTGCAAGACGGTGCGCGATCCGGTGAGCATCACTGACCTCCACGCGTCCATCTACCGGGCGGTCGGCATCTCCCCGAAGCTCAGCTATACCATCGAGGAGCGCCCCTTTTACGTGACCAAAGATGGCAAGGGCCGCCCCGTCATGCCGCTCTTCGCCCGCGCCTGACGACAAACGTGAATATTAGGCGTCCAGCGGCGCTTGCAATTTCGACTTGACTTGAAGGGGGTAAGCGCCCCCAACATCCATTGTTAGTTAAATCATCTCCAAATACTATGAAGGCTACATTCATCGCATTCAGTTGCATCCTGCTTGGGGCCGTTGCCTGCGCTCCACAGGGCAAGAAACTCTCCGCCACCGGCTCAACGGGCCTCGCACCCGTGGCCTCGGGGCCGACAGCTCCGGCGACCGCGGCGGCAGTGGTTTCGGAAAAGGACAAGGGACAGGTCGTCAATATCTACAAAAATGGCACCCTGACCGTGACGCTCGATTCCGCGCAGAAAGACGGCTACTCGTGGCGTCTCTCGGAGATTCCCGACCCCACGGTGCTCAAGCTGGTCAAGGAGGACTTCATGCCGCCAACTACGGCCGAGGGCCGTGGCCAGGAGAAGTGGGTCTTTGAGACGGTCGGCCCTGGGGATGTGGAGGTGAAGATGTGGTACGGCAACCTGCGTGAGACGCCGGTGGCGGGCAGCAACCCGAACTTCGATTTCATCGCCTCCGTTGCCGACGAAATGAAGGCTCCGGAAAAGAAGGCGGCGAAGACTTCGAAGAAAGCGCCGAAGAAAGCCTGATCGCGAAGGGCTCAGGCGCGCGCATGGCGCGCTGGGTCTTCGCCGAGGGTGAAGCAAAAGGTGGCGCCTTGATCGACGGCGCTCTCCGCCCAGATGCGTCCGCCGTGGCGATGGATGACGCGCTGGACGGTGGCCAGGCCCACGCCCGTGCCGGGAAATTCGCTCTCCGGATGGAGCCGTTGGAACACCCCGAAAAGCCGGTCGGCAAATTGCGGATCAAAGCCCGCGCCGTTGTCGCGCACGTGGTAGATGCATTCGCCATTTCCGCCGATGACGCGGCCAAACTCGATGCGGGCCTCGACGCGCTTCGAGGTGTATTTCCAGGCGTTCGAGAAGAGATTTTGCAGGGCGATGTGGAGCAGACCGGGGTCGCCCTCGGCGGACATCTGGCCCTCGATGAGCAGCTTCACCTGCGTCCGGGGCGAGGAGGCAGAAAGCTCGTCGAAAATCTCCCGGGCGAGCGCGGAGAGATCGACGGTCGTGCGGCGCAGGGGCACCCGCCCAAGACTGGCGAGATTGAGCAAGTCCTCGATGAGCTGGCCCATCCGCTTCGTCGACCCGAGGATGCGGTGGAGGTAGCAGAGCGCCGAGCCCTCGAGCTTGTGGGCGTGCTCGGTGAAGAGCAATTGGCTGAAGCCTTCGATCGAGCGGAGCGGGGTGCGCAGGTCGTGCGACACGGAATAGGAAAAAGACTCCAGGTCCCGGTTGGCCGCCTCGATCTCCACGGTGCGCGCGCGAACCGCCTCGTCGAGACCGGTGTAGAGCATCACATTCTCAATCGCGATCGAGGTACTGTCGGCGAGCGCTTGCAACATGCGCACTTCCTCGTCCGTGGCGAGGTGCGGCGTGGCCCAATAGGTGCCGATGGCGCCAATGGGCGACTCCGTCCGGATGGGAACCATGACGAGGCTTTTCACGAAAGTCGGCCGATAGGCATCGGCGGGAATGCGTGGGTCGGCGTAGATGTCTTCGATCGCGGCAGGCTGACGGTTCAACATTACCCAGCCGCTGATGCACGCACTCATCGGAAAACGACAGCCCTTCCATAATGGGCTGATCGCATCTTCATCGGCGTAGTGGCATTGATCGCCCTCGCGCAAGACAAAGGTCGCGCCATCCGCCCCGGTGAGATCGCGGGCGGCGCGCCGGACAATGGTCATCACCGCCTCCATGTTGCGCGCGAGGGAGAGCTGCTGGATGACGGAAACCAGGCGATCTGCGAGCGGCGAAATAAAGATGCGGTTCTTCTCCACCCGGGGAAGGGGGGCATCCAGCGCGCGGCGAATGACCGGAACGAGCTCGGAGAGCCTGGTCTTGGGCAAATAGTCCGTCGCGCCGGCTGCCTTCCACAAATCGATCTGTGGGCCGTGTCCGTCGCCCGAGACAAAGATGAAGGGGATGCTATGATCGCGTTCGCGCACGAAGCGCAACGCAGCGAGGCCATCAAACCCGGCCACCGCACTGTCGGAAATCACGAGATCGAAAACACTGCCCTCCATGGCGGAGCGAAATTCCTCGCCCGTCCGGGCGTAGAGCACATTGCAGTTCCAATCGGTAGTGGTGAGAGCCCGCTCGATGAGCTCGGCATCGTCGTCATTGTCCTCAAGGTGAAGGATACGCAGGGTTTCGCTCATCGGTTGGGAAGATTTGGGGCCTCTGCTGATGGAGAAAACAGGATAGGGGCGCGCGCCATTTTGGACAAGAGACGTTTGCGTGGCTTTTCTTCAGTGACTGCCCAAATGGGAGAGCAAAGTTTGTGCGCAACGCTCGGCAAAGATGGGGTCGTTGATCGTGGTGTCGACTTCGATCACGGCGATGTCGTGGCGCAGGTGCGCCTTGATGGCGACGAAGAGTGCTTCATCGGCAGCGGGATCGCGGAAAGGCTGACCCTCGGCGCTGATGACGCTGATCGCTTTCTTCGGCAGTAACACGGTAACGGGGCCGCTGGAGAGATTCACTTTTTCCGCCAGGATACGGCCGAGCCGCGCGCACTCTTCCGGCGTGGTCCGCATGAGGGTCACCTGAGGATTGTGGTGGTAGAAAGTGCGGCCTGCAAATTTGGCGGGTACGGATTCCGGGGCGTGGAAATTCACCATATCGAGGCAGCCGGGCACGACAATGGCGGGCACCCCTTGGCGGGCGGCGGCCTCGAGACGGGTGGGACCGGCGCCCAGAAAGCCGCCGACCAGTTCATCGGCCCACTCGGTGGTCGTGATGTCGAGCACACCGGCCACGAGACCGCTTTCGATGAGCGACTCCATGGTGCGCCCGCCGATGCCGGTGGAATGAAAGACGAGGACCTCGTAACCTACCGCCTCGAGAAGCGACTTCGCCTTTTGCACGCAATCGGTGGTGTTGCCAAACATGGAGGCGACGATGATTGGTTTGTCCTGCGCGGCGGGTGGCTGCGCCTCGACCATGCCGCAGATGGCGCCGGCGGCGCGCGTGAAAATTTGCCGCGAGATGCGGTTGAGGCCGGCGACATCCACGATGCTGGGCATCATCGTGATGTCCTTGACGCCCATGTAGTGCGCGGTGTTGCCACTGGCGAGGGTCGAGACCATCAGCTTGGGGAAGCCGATGGGCAGCGCGCGCATCCCGGCGGTGGCGATGGCGGTGCCGCCGCCGCCACCGAGCGAGATGACGCCGTCGATGCGCCCCTCGGCCTGGAGCTTCGAGAGAATGATCGGTGCTGCGAGCGACATCGCGGTTACCGCTTCGCCCCGGTCGTGACGCGCGATGAGCGCCGCGAGGTCGACGCCGGCGAGCGTGGCCACTTCCTCGCGGGTGATGTCGGGTAGGATTTGCGGTGGGCCTTCGGTGCCGAGATCGATGACGAGCGTGCGGTGGCCGCGGGCGCGAATGAGTTCGGCGACGAAGCCGTGCTCGACGCCTTTGGTATCCATGGTTCCGAGAAGGGCGATGGTGGGCATGGGGAGAGGAAGTGCGTGTCCTCGGTGGCAGGGAAAGGCCGGTGGTGGCAAGTGCGAATGTGGCTGAGGTGGATTCCGGCAGGCAACAGGTGGAAGTGGGATAGGAAATCGCTTTCGACAGCGGCGACGTGCTGGCTAAGACTGCGGGGCATGTCTGACGTTTCCCCAGTCCGCCGTTTTGTCCCCGCCGCCGCCGCCGAAATCGAAGCGCTCGAAGGCAAAACCCACCATTGGTATTTCAAGGACGGGCTCGGCGACTCGGAGTCGCTGGTCTTCGTGCGCGCGCGCATCGTGCCCGGCGCGGGACATCCCTTTCACACCCATCCGGAGATGGACGAGATCATCTACGTCCTCGAAGGCTCGATGTCGCAGTGGCTGGAGCGGGAGCACCGCGAGTTACGCCCCGGCGACAGCATCTACATTCCCCGCGGGGCCGTGCATGGCTGCATCAATCGCACGACCGCGGAATGCGAGTTCCTGGCGGTGCTTTCGCCGGCGAAGATCAGCGGGCCGTTTGCCGTGGATGTCTCCTGCGAAGAGCCCTGGCGCTCGCTGGGGGCGATTTAGGGCGCATATCCACGCAAGGAGGGAAGTGCAGGCTATTGCACAGTCCCTACCGCCAGTGGCGGTGGCCCCCGCCGTAGTATCTGCCGCCGCCGATTTCGACTGACACCCCGCCGTACGGATAGCCGTAGGGGTAGGGATAGGCATACGGGTAGCCGCCGTAATAGTAGTCGTTGTACGGGTAGGCGGTAAACGTGCCGTAGGCGCGCACGCGACTGGCCCCCGAGTAGCGGTCGGCGAAGTCGTCGGACGCCGCATAGAGCGCATCCATGACGGGGCGACTGACGTGAGCGGCCTTCAGCTTCTTGACGTCATCGCGATTGAGCACGTAGTCCACGCCCGCGTCGTCGATCTGGCGGAGGATGAAGGTGTCCGACACGCCGCGGCGCGTGAGTTCGATGACATCGCCGGGTGAGAGCACCCGGCCATTCTGCAACTTGCCGACGACGGCGGAAGAGACTCCGCGCTGGCGGATCTGGCCGAGCTCGGCGTCGGTGAAAGTCGCACAGCCGGAGAGGCCGGCAACGAGGAGGAGGGAGGCGAGGATGGGGCGGAGATTCATGAGGCGAGAAAGGACGTTGTCATCGTCGCGCACTTTCGCAAGTGGCGTTGAGCCCTTACGGCTTCTTCAGGGAGGCGAGGTAATCGACCAGATCCACGAGATCCTGCTGGCTGAGGGCCTGGTTCAGGCCGCTGGGCATCATCGAGGTCGGCAGCTTCTCGCGCTTCGCGATTTCCCGTTTGCCGAACTTGTTCGTCGCGCCGCCGGGGAGGGCGAGGACGAGGTCTTCGTTGGTCTCGCTGCGCACGATGCCGATCGCGACCGTGCCATCCTTCGCCTGCAACATCGTCGTCTCGAAGCCCATGGAGATGCTGGCGTTGGGATTGATGATCGCGTCGAAGATAGCCTCCTTGGGCAGCTTCGAGCCGATCTCGCTGAGCGCGGGCGCGAAGTCGACGCCCTTGTCGTTCACGCGATGGCAGGTGACGCACGAACTCTCGGCGCGCTCGAAGAGGGCCTTGCCGTGAGTGGCGTCGCCCTTGAGCCCCACGAGCGTGGCGATGGGCGGGAGCGCCTGGCCGTTGAGCGAGGCGGGTGCGGGAAAGAGCTCGGCAATATCGGCCTTGAGCGACGGATACTGCACGAGGTTCAACGCGGTGGTAGCGACGCCCTTGAGGTCAGCAGGCAACTGGTTGTTGCGCGCGAGTTGGATGATCGCCTGGGCGCCGGTCTGGGTGCGGGCGAGCGCTTGAATGGCGGCGCTGCGGCGCGGGAGCGGGTTTTCGTTCTTCGTCGCAAGGGCGGTGAGCGCATGGATGGTGCGCTGCTCGCTGGAGGTGCCGAGCAAGGTCACCAGCTTGTCGGCCAGCGGATCGGACACGTTGGCGAGGGAAGCGTCCATGATCGCCTGGCCCTGGTCCTTGAGATGAAAGTCGCGCACGATCTCGATGAAGCGCGGGGTGCCACGCGAAGCCGCGAGCGCTTTTTCGAGCGCGGCTTTCACGCCGGGATTGCTGCCGGGATCGAGATTCTTCAACCGGGTGAGCGCCTCGGCGGCAAGGCCGTTGCCGCTGTCGCCGAGACTCGCGAGTTCGATGAGGGCTTGGGTTTTTTCCGGCGCATTCGGCAGGAAGTCGAACGAGCGCATGTAGCGGGGCTTTTCCTCGGCGGTGAGTTTCTGGTCCTCGATGATCTTCGCGAGATAGCCGGCAGCCTTGGCGCTGCGCATGCGCCAGATGATGTCGCGTCCGGCGGGCGTGTTCCAGTGGTCGCCCACTGCGGCGAGCCACGCCTCGAAGTAAGCGTCCTCGTGGCCATTGGCGGCGATGCCGAGCGCCTCGAGATACCAGCGGTCCTGGCCGTCGTGCTGGCGGGCGAGGGCCACCCACATTTTCGTGAAGTCCTTGCCGCCGCGCAGCGAGAGGGCGATCTCGCGCCGGACTTGCGGCGTGTCCTTGAGCAGCGCTTCGAGCAGGGCGTGGTCTTCTTCCAGCGGCTGGGCGTGAAGATTGCCGGTGGTGGCCAGTTCGCGGGTGAGGCGGATGGCGGCGATGCGCACATTCGGATCCCCGTCTTTCAGGCCCATGGTCAGGGCTTTGATCTCGTTGCCGGGGATGTGCGCGAGCGCACTGAGGGCGCGGGCGCGCAAACGCCGGTTGTCATTTTTGGCGAGCTTCAGTAGCTCGGGTTCCGCCGCGGGACCGAAGGCGTGCAGGGTTTGGTAGGCGACATATTGGGTCGCCTTGTTCGGCGACTGCAGCGCGGCGACCGCACCGGCCGGGGTGGAGAAATCGTTCGTGGGGACCTGGGGCTTCGCGCCCTCCAAGGCCACGCGATAGATGCGGCCCATGATGCGGCCCGCCTCGTGATCGGCCATGCCGTGGCCGCCGACGCCCGCGTCGTACCAATCGGCCACATAGAGCGAGCCATCGGGCGCGATGCCCACGTCGGCGGGGCGGTACCAATTGTCCGTCGAAGTGAGGATATCGACCATCGAGGCCTTGTAGCCGGCGCCGTCATTTTCCATGGGATAGGCGCGCACGGTACGGGGGCCGGCGTCGCAGTGGATGAGCTGGTTGGTGAACTGCGGCCCCAGCGCGGTGCCTTCATTGAAGAGGATGCCGGTGGGCGAGCCCGCGCCGGTCTGGAGCAGGTTAGGGATCGTGCCGGGATCGTTCTGGTGCCAGTGCCGGAGCGGGATTTCCTTTTCGATATTGACGCGCGGCGTTTGCCAGGCGGCGCCGGTCATCTCGTCGCTGTAGCCGTAGTTGCCGTACGGCATCACGTAGTTGATGCGCACGCCCTTGTTGCCGTCGTCGTCGTTGTCGCTCTGCCACATCGTGCCGAAGGAATCGACGCAGACCTCGTAGTTGTTGCGGAAGTTCCAGGCGAGGGTCTCGATGTTCTTGAGCTTGCCGTCGACGAGATCGCAGCGGAAGACCATGCCCTGGCGGTAGGGCTTGCCGTCGCTGGTCACGCGATTGCCGGCGACGTCGACGACGAGCGAGCCGTCGGGGTTCTTCAACTCGCGCGCTTCATTGCCCATGTCGAAGTAGAGCTTGCCGTCCGCGCCGAAGCTGAAGGCGTGGATCTGGTGGTCGTGATTCCAGTTGCCGCTGGTGGTGAGGAGAATCTCCGCCTTGTCGGCGTGGTCGGTGCCCTGGGTGTCGGTGAGCAGCCAGACATTCGGCGCGGCGCTGACGATGACTTGCGTGCCTTTCTTGCCGCCGCCCGGGCCGGGGAGCACGCAGATGCCGAGCGGATTGGTGAGGCGCGGGTCCTGGAAGAAGGTCGTCTCCTTGTCGGCGAGGCCGTCGCCGTCGGTGTCCTCGAGGATCACGACGCGATCACCGCCGGTGCGGAGATCGCTGAATTTGCGGTAGTTCACGCACTCGGTGGACCAGATGCGGCCGCGATGATCGATGTCGATATTCGTGGGATTTTGAATCATCGGCTCGGCGGCGAAGAGCGAAGCCTTCAGCCCGGCGGGCGTGGTGAAGGTGGACATATTGGCCTTCGCTTTTTCCAATCCGTAGCGGTCCTGGGGAGCGACGACCGTGTTGGCGGCGATCACTTTTTCGCCGGGGTTTTGGGTGAAGATCTCGAAGACGACGGTCGCACCGCTGGTTTGCCTGGTGCCGCCGTCATCGATGCCGCCGCGGCCCTCGAAACTGACGATATTCGGCGGGAGGTCGAAGCCGACGATCGAGGGCGCGTGCGCGCCGAAGCCAAACAAAACCGGCTGGCCGCCGATCATCATCTGCTGCCCGGCGGGATTCTTGTTCACGCCCAGCGCGTTCCAGCCGACCTTGGAAGACTTTGGCTTCAAGTCCGTGAGGTTGAATTTTTTGCCGTCGGTGGTGAGCAGCGTCGGCTCGGCCCATTCCGCCCAGTCGGCGGAGAAACCGTCGCCGCCATCGGTGACGACGAGATAGAGTTCCTTCGCCCCCTTGAGGTCGACCTTGAAGGTGACCGGTTTGTCGTGGACGAGCGGGGAGGTGAAGATCGGCTTCGCGTCGGCATTCGCGCCGGGCGCGGGAGCCGGTGGGGCGGGAGGGGTCGGGGGCTTGCGGGGCGGCTTGGCATCGAGATTCTGCGTCAGGTCTTCCTCGGTCACCTTGGATTCCACGCCGGTCGAGGGCACTTCGACCTTCGCCGTCCAGAGGATGGCGTTGAGCACGAGCTTGCGCTGGTCGTCGTTGCCCCAGCCCTTGTGATAGTGGCCGCCGGTAAAGCCGAAGCCGCGGCCACCGTCGGGACGCTCAAAGGCCCAGGCGGTGGTCTGCGGTTTGCCGGCGGCAACCTCCGCGCGGACAGTCGGATTGCCTTCGTGCGGGCCGTCCTTGCGGTTCATCGTCGTCTCCGGCGGCACGGCGCTGAGGATGTGGGTGAGCTTGCCTTCCTTCTCATTGAACCGCATGTGGAAGTACCATTCGTCGTTTGTGGCGAAGGGCTTCACGCCGTTGCTGATCGGGTGCTGGGGCAGCGTCTTGTAATCGGCGTCCCAGTGCGGGTTGACGGACCAGTTCGCTTCGAAATAGCCGCCCATCCACTGGAGAATTTCCGGGCCGCCCTTGTCCGCGGGAAATTCCACGGCGTAGTGGAGGCACACCAAACCGCAGCCCCGCTTCATAGCCTTGGCCAGCTGCTCGAGGTGATCGCCCTGGAGCAGGAAATGCCCGCCGCCGCCATCGGCGTAAAAGACGATGGTGTCGGCCTGCGAAAGTTCGTCCTCGTTCGGCCAGTCGGCGTTGAGATGAACCTTGGTGACGACTTCGGGCGCGCCTTGGTAAAGGCACTTGGCGAGGAGCTTCACGCCGGCGTTGTGTTCGTGTTCGCCGGGCCCGTGCGAGGGCTTGCCGGCGAGAAGGAGCACGCAGGGTTTGCCGTCGGGGGTCTTGGCGTGGGCGGTGAAGCCGAGGCCGAGGGTGACAAGGGTGGCGAGGAGGAGACGGGTTTTCATGAGGAACATGGGAGTGAACAGGGAACGATGGCGGGTGCCCGGAGACAAGGCTGCGTCGCCCAGTTTCTTAGCCGCATAGATATGCGACGGGAATCCCGAAAAAATCCAGGCACGATTAGGCACGATTGGGCTGGATTACTCTGGAGGGGAAGGGGGAGGGTAGGTGAATTCGAGGGGTGAAAAGGGGTCGTCATTTAACGCTCCCGGAAATTTTTCCAGCCTTGATTACCTTGATTTGGCTTGATTCGCCTTGAGGCGGCACTGAACCGGCCAGGGACGCGACGGGTCGCCTCGTCAGGAATTCCGGCGATGGGCGATCTACTGCGTTGGTCACTGTCGTGTGCATCCGTTGCGCGTTCTCTCCTTCCCGTTCGGCCCGAAAATACCCCGCCGCCTTCTGGCTCCCGTCTCCTCTCCTATGGAACGCCAGAAGTGTCGCACATCCGGTCAAAAAAGTCAAGTAAAAAGCGCGGTTCAGCCTTTGGCGGCGTGGCTTTCTTCCTCCCCGCATGCGCCTTCCGCTCTCCGATACCCGGGATGGACGCCGGGGGTTATCTTTTGCTGGGCCACGATGCGGGTCAGCAGGTCCTCCAGGAGCGCCCGTTCCTTTTCATTCAAGGCGGCACATAGGTCATCCTGCATGAGCGCGGCCAGCTTACCGATTTTCGCCAAGGTATCGCGGCCTCCCTTGGTCAGGTGCAAAGCGTAGGTGCGCCGGTCGGACGGGCTGGCGCGACGCTCGATGAGCTTCGCTTTGCCGAGTTCATCCAGTAATCCCACGAGACGGCTGGGGAACATGCCGAGCAGGTCGGACAGCGCTTGCTGGGTGATGCCCGCGTGCCTGGCGAGAAGGCTGAGGATGCCAGCGTGATAGGGCCGAAGTCCCAGCGGAGCGATGCGCTCGGCGAAACAGCCGGAGACGTGCGCGCCCACTTGGGAGAGCAGAAAGGGCACGCTGGCGGGTGGAGGCTGGCCGGAGGCTTTGGAGGTAGAGCGGGGCATTGTTTATGGAATGAATCGTTATTGACATGAATGATTCACGCCATAAATTAACCTGACTCGACGGATTTTGAAACAAGAAAGATGACCCATGAACGAAGCACCTCGCGCTCAAGCCCTTCAACCTGACCAGGAAATTGCCCCGGCGGCAGTGCCGGGTTTCCCGCGGCTCGGCTTCCCGATCGGACTGGTCCTCGTCTACTGGACGCTCTTCCTAGTCGTGGACCACCTGGAGAAGCCCTATTTCTACGGGTTCATCTATGGCATGGCCTCGGCGCTGGTCTTCGCCCTGTGTTTTCTCGGGTGGTGGGGATTCAACCGGTCCATCCGGCGGGCCGAGAAGGCGTGGGGATTCGCCCTCATCGTGGCCGGCGCGTGGGTCGCGGCAAAATTCTCCGATCGCTCGATCAACGTGCTCACCTTGTCTTCGGGCGCCTTTCCTCTCGTCGTGACTGTCGTGGTAGCGTGGATGTTTCTCGTCAAAAGGACGCTCCTTTCGTCGCACTGGCTGGGCTTTGCCACTGCGGTGGTGCTGGGCTGGGCTCCCTTTCTCCTCGTGCGATCCGATGGCTTCGATTCCATGTTGCAGTCGCATCTTTCCTGGCGCTGGACGCCCACGGCCGAGCAACGATTCCTCGCGCAAATGCCGGCCAAGGATTCGCCAGCCAGCACTGCGGCACCGGTGGTGGCAGCCGACTCGTCGAGCTGGGCGGCCTTCCGTGGACCGGATCGCGATGGGGTGATCCGGGGCACGAAGGTGGCTACCGATTGGAAAAGCGTGCCGCCGCAGCAACTCTGGAAGCACGCCGTGGGGCCCTCGTGGTCCTCGCTGATTGTGGTCGGCGATCGGCTCTACACGCAGGAGCAGCGCGGAGCGGTGGAGGCGGTGGTTTGCTACGACAGCGCGACGGGTCGCGAGCTGTGGGCGCATGAAGACACCACGCGTTTCGACGAGGCCGTTTCCGGCGCGGGGCCGCGGGCGACGCCGACCTTCGTGGACGGGCGCCTCTACGCGTTTGGAGGCACGGGTATCCTCAATTGCCTTGATGCTCAGACGGGCAAACTGCACTGGTCGCGCGACAGCAAAACCGATTCGCAAGCCAAGCCACCCATGTGGGGAATGTCGAGTTCGCCGCTGGTCGTGGATGGGAATGTGATCGTTTACGCCGGTGGCGAAGCGGGCAAGAGCCTGCTCGCCTGTCGCGCGGATACCGGCGACCTCGTCTGGACCGCTTCGGCCGGCCAGCAGAGCTACAGCTCGCCGCAAATCACCACCATCGCCGGCGTACGCCAGTGCCTGATGTTTCACGATTTCGGGCTGACGTCATTCGATCCAACTACCGGGAAAAAGCTGTGGGAGACGGGCCTCGTGATGAAGGGCGCGCCGCGGTGTGGCCAGCCGCATCTCGTCGGCCCGAATCAACTCGCCGTCGCGGTCCTCGATGGCCCGGGTGTGTCGCTCATCGATGTCGCGAAAGATGGCGACCAATGGAAGATCTCGCCCGTCTGGGCCTCAAAGGATTTGAAGCCCGAGTTTCCCGATTTCGTCGTCCACGACGGAAATGCCTACGGCTTCGACTCGAGCATTTTCTGCTGCCTGAATCTGGCCACCGGAAAACGCACCTGGAAGGACGGCCGCTTTGGCCGCGGGCAGGTGATTCTGCTGGAGGATCAAGCGCTGCTGCTGGTCGTGTCCGAAAGTGGCGAGGTGATTTTGCAAGCAGCCGATGCGCAGGCGCGAAAGGAACTGGGACGTTTTCAGGCCGTGAGCGGGAAGACGTGGAATGGCCCGGTGATTGCGAATGGCCGGCTCTACCTGCGCAACGCGGAGGAGATGGCCTGCTACCAGTTGGAACCGGCGCGGCAGGCGTCGCTGCGGTAGCACAGGACGTCTTGCCGTCACCCCGCTCGAACATTCCTAAAGTGCACGCGTGGGCGATCTCACCTGCGTTCGACGTCATCGGGCCACGGGTGTCGCGTGGCGGGGAGGGCACATCTCGTCGATTGCTTTAATTATTTCACCGCGTTATACAAACTTATACGTATATTTGCGGGGTGCCACGCCCGCGGCATCCCCCTTCATTTCCCTTTACGACCCGCCGATTGACCAACCCTCACGATGTCCCTGGAACCGTCACAGAATGCGTTGAGAGTGGTAAACCAAATTCCCGCCATGGTGGGGCAATGGGATGCCGATCAGCGGTGCGTCTTCGCGAACGAGGCGTATCGGGAATGGTTTGGCCGGAACCCGGAGGAAATGGTGGGGATGCCTCTGCAGGATTTGCTGGGGCCGTTGTATAAATTGAACCTCCCCTACATTCTGGGCGCACTCGCAGGGCAGAAACAACTGTTCGAGCGGCAGATTCCATTGCCGGAGGGTGGGGTGAGGGAGACGATCGCCAGCTACACGCCCAATATCGTGAATGGCATCGTGCGCGGGTTTTCCGTGTTTGTGGCGGATGTAAGTACCCTGCGTGAGCGCGAATCGAGCCTGGAGAATGTACTCCGGGAAAGAGATGAAGCCCTGGCCGAAGTGCGGGTGCTGCGCGGGATGCTATCCATTTGTTCCGGGTGCAAGTCCATTCGCGACCCCGCCGGCGAATGGCGTCCCGTGGAGCAGTATGTCTCGGAGCGGACGGACGCGACCTTCTCCCACGGGATGTGTCCCGCGTGCGCGGCGAAATATTTTCCGGGTGTGGATATTTTCCCGAAGGAATAGCGCTCGCCGACTCGCCAGGAACCGGTATTTCGTGCTGCACTCCGTCATGAGTGAATCACGAAAGCTTCTGGTGCTGGTCGGTAGTCCGCGGCGGGCGGGGAACTCGGCGGCACTCGCAGTGGCGGTGCAGCGCGGGGCGGAGCAAGCGGGCAGCGCGGTGACGGTGCGTTTCATCGATGATTACATCACGAGCTTCCTGCGCGATTGCCGGGCCTGCCGTTTACCGGATGGCGAGTGTGGCATCGCGGACCGCTTTCGTCCGCTGTTCTTCGACGACTTTTTGCCGGCGGAGGGCGTGGTGTTTTGTTCGCCGGTTTATTGGTACGGCTTGTCCGCGCAGGTGAAGGCGTTCTTTGATCGGACGTTTTGTTACTACGCGGCTTCGTATCCCGGCTCGGCGCGTGTGATTGAGCAGATGTCGGGCAAACGCATCGGGTTGGTGATGGCGTCGGAGGAGACGTATCCGGGTGCGTCGCTGGGCATCATTCACCAGATCCAGGAATACTCGCGTTACACGCACTCGGAGTTTGTGGGTGTGGTGCGGGGCATCGGTAACAGCCGCAACGAAGTGACGCGTGATCCGGGCGATCCGATGGTGGCTGCGGAGCAATTGGGGCGAGAGATCTTCGAGCGCCGGTATTCTGATTACCGGCTGGATACGCCGCGCAGCGGGAAGGTGTGGCCGCTGTAGTGTTATCCTTTCTCCCCAAATCCCCATGAGTTTGTTCGATCGCTTTTTCGGTCAGCGGAAGTCTCCCGAACCGCGGCAAAATCCACCGGAACCGCCGCCGGAATTTCCGTATCCCTTGGAAGCGGTGCGCGGCGCCGATGCGATCCAGCAATGGCGTGTCTTGCAGGCTCAATGGCGCACTGAGGGTTGCTCGGCTGTGATGCTGGGGGATGCGAAGGACGTGGGACAGGTCAACGAGAATTATACCTTGAACGAGACGCCGGTGGACAAGGTGTTGCAGAGCGCGCAAACGCTCGACGCGAGCCGCTGGTTCGAGGAGCGCCGGGCGCAGGATGAGGAATACTATTCCGCCATTGACGAGGGAACATGGCCGACGGCAGGCGCCCAGCAGCACAGCCTCGGGGCGCACCTTCAGGTACTTAGCCGCCAGCCGAAGGACATCGTCTATTTCGCCAAGATCCCTACGACGAAATCTTTTGAGATCCCGGGCTTTCTCCGATTTGGCAGTTGGAATGCGACCCCCGAGCCCGAAGAGCATGTCGCGATCCTGCGCCATTGGTCCGAGCAATACGGCCTGGAGATCTATGCACTGACCGGAGACGTGATTGAGTGTGAGATCGCCCGCCCGCCGAGCGATCAAGAATCGGCGACCACGTTGGCGCGCGAGCAATTCGTCTACTGCGCCGATATTGTCGACCAAGGGGTCGGCAGTATTCTTGCGCTGGCCGCCGTGCTCAAGGGTGCGCGGTATTGGTACTTTTGGTGGGATTGAGCCGTATGCGGCCACCCGCCACCGGTTGACAGAGGCGACTATTTCTTCGGTGGCTTCGGGTCGAGGTTGGCGTCGAGGTCTTCGGGGGTGACGTGGGACTCGATGCCGGCGGAGGGGACTTCGACCTTGGAGATCCAGACGAGGGCGTTGAGGACGACTTTGCGGAAGTTGTCGTTGCCCCAGTTGTCGTGGAAATGCGAGCCGGTGAAGCCGAAGCCGCGTCCGCCGTCGGGGCGCTCGACGCACCACATCATGGCCTCGGGGCGGCCGCTGGCGGCCTGGATGTGTGGATACGGGCCTTTCGGCGCGACGTAAGGTCCATTGCGCACTTCATCGCCGGGCTTGGCAACGAGGATGGGGACGAATTTCGTGCCGTCCTTTTCCGTGGCGCCGTCGGCGGTGAAGCCGTCCATGAAGCGCATGTTGAAGTACCATTCGTCCTTGATCTGGAAGGGCTGCACGCCGCGGGTGATGGGGTGCGTGGGGAACTGGGTGAAATTCGGTTCCCACATGGGATTGCACGAATACATGTTTTCGTAATGGCCGCCGATCCAACGGCGGAACTGCGCGCCGGCCTGGTCGGCGACGACTTCCACCCCGTAGTGCAGGGCGCCGATGCCGACGCCATGTTTGGTCCATTCGTCGATCTTCGCGAGACGCGCGCCGCCTTCCTGCACAGTGTCGTGCTTGGCGCCGCCGTCCATGTAGAAGACCACCGCGTCGGCGCCGTCGAAGACGCTTTCATCCTGCGGCCAGCCGTTGCGGACGACCTCGACTTTCAAATCCGGCGCGCCTTGGGCGAGGCACTTCGCGAGCAGCAACATGCCGGCGTTGTACTCGTGCATGCGCGGCGGGTGCGACGGTTTGCCAGCGACGAGGACGAGCTTTTGTTTGCCGTCGGGGGTCTTGGCGGAAGAGGAAAAGGGCGCGAGCCCGAGCGCGAGGGCGAAGAGCGGGAGGAGAGGGTATTTCATGTGGAGAGGGTGTTTTGAACATCCAACGCCCAACATCCAACATCGAACGTCCAATTTCGCAAGCGCGCGAGGTGCACGTTTCTAAAGTAGACGGACGGCGGCGGCGATGGCCTGGCCCAAAGCGGCGTGGCTGGCGGTGTCGAGGTGCAGGCCGTCGATACGGCTGGGGGTGGTGTGGGCCTGGGCGTTGAGGAAGGTGGCACCGAGCTGGGCGGCGAGGGCGCGATAGAGTTCGGGGAAACGCTTGGCCTTCGCTTCCGCGCCGGCGAATTTCTCCGCGAGGTCGGGCAGGTGCGAGAAGGGGCCCGCAGCGGGGGGCGCAACGATGAGCAGCTTGGGCGCGGCATTGCGCGGGCCGGCGGTGCTTTGCAAAATCAGGCGCGCGAGCACGCCGGCGCCGGTGGCGATCTCACCGGTGGGCAAGGAATGCACGATCTTCAGGTCATTCGTCCCGAGCATGAGGACCACGACGTCGACCGGTTGCTGGCTCTCGAGGCACGCGGGAAGATAGGTGCGGCCATTGCGGGCTGGGGCGAAGGGATCTTCGTGGACGGTGGTGCGCCCGTTCTGCCCTTCCTCGATGACGCGCCAATCCGGCCCGAGTTCCGCGGCGAGCACCCCCGTCCAGCGGACCGCGGGCGGGTGCCGCCGGGGGAAAGGTGCGCCGAAAGACGCTTCGGGGTCGTAGCCCCAAGTATTCGAGTCGCCAAAGCAGAGCACGGTTTTCATTTCTGCTACTTTCACGCGAGGCCGATCAGCCATCAAGCCAGCTTCAGCGCGCGGGTGGCGAGAAACATCGGGCAATAGCGGTTGAGCGGCGTGGCGTCGTCCGTCCAGCGATCTTCATAGAGGCCGGTGAGGACAAAGCCTGCCTTGAGTTGTGCGCCGATCTGGTCATCCAGCGAGTGACTGAATTCGGCCGCCATGCCGCTCTTGAGCCAGCGCTCCCGCCCGGCGGGGTCGTGGCTGGTGACATCGGAAAAGGGCAGGGGATATTTCACCACGAGGCGGCCGCTTTGTTCCGCCTCGTAGTGGTCGAAAATGAAGAACAGCGGATTCAGGAACCCGGCGAGCAGGACGCCGCCGGGCCGGAGCACGCGGAAGCATTCCGCCCAGACCGGGCGCACGTCCTCGGCGAAGACATTGGAGACCGGATGAAAGATGAGATCGAAGCTGGCGTCGGCGAGTGCGGCGAGGTCCGCCATGTTGCCACGGAGGCAGGTCATGGGCAGGCCTTCGCGATCGGCGACCAACTGGTCCTTGGCGAGTTGCTCCTCGGAGAGATCGTAGCTGGTGACCCGCGCGCCCGCCGCCGCGAAGGTCGGCGCCTGCTGGCCTCCGCCCGAGGCGAGGCAGAGCACATCGCGACCGCGCAACTCGCCGAACCACGCGCGCGGCACGGGAAGGGTGGGCGTGAGGACGACTTCCCAATCCCCGGCGCGGGCGCGCTCGATGGTCGCGTGGTCCACGGGGATGCACCAGCGGCAACTGCCGGCACGGGATTCACGGTTCCAGTCGGCGCGGCTGCGTTCGAGGATGTCGATGGGTGGCTGCTCGTCGGGGGTGGCCATAAAGAACAGTGCCTACGCTGACCAGCGATCCGAGGCGAGTTTTTGTCCCGCCGCGTGCGTTGAATTGTCGATTGACGCGATATTCGGCGGGGCGTTATATGCGCTGATATATAACGTATGCCGAGCTTGCGCATTCTCTTCCTCGCCGTTGGTGCGGCCGCGCTTTTCACGCTGCGTTCCGAGGCGGACTCGCTCTCGGTGAGCATCAATCCGTCCCAGGACGCCTTCGTCTCGGCCACCAACTCCAGCGTCAACTACGGGAAAGCCGGTGCGCTTTCCGTGTCCAATGGGCCGCAGGGCGAATTCGATTCCCTCCTGCAATTCGATCTTTCGTCCGTTAAATCCCGCTTTGATCTGGCGTTCGGAGTGGGTGGGTGGACGGTGCAATCGATCACTTTGCAACTGACGGCGAGCACGCCAAACAATGTGATCTTCAACAGCAACAATGGCCACAATATCGGTGGGGATTTTTCACTCACGTGGCTGCAGGACGATGCCTGGACCGAAGGCGCTGGCACGCCCAAGCCGCCGCTGGTCACGACGGGACTGAGCTATTCCACCCTGCCGGGCCTGCGCACGTCGGGAGTGGACGAAAGCCTCGGCACATTCACGGCCCCGACCTCGGATACCAGCTCGACGGTTTATACGCTGGCGTTGACCGGTTCCTTCACGTCTGACGTGAGCGGAGGGAATCTCGTGAGCCTGCTCGCTTTGCCGGTCTCCTCGAATGTTGCTTACACCACCAACTCCAAGGACTTCACGAACGGCTCGGCTTCCAGTTTTCCGCAACTTACCGTGACGGCGCAAAGCGTGCCGGAACCAGCGCCGGCCAGCCTGCTCGCGGGCGGTATCTTGTTGGGACTCTTGCAAAGACGCCGTCATGCGCGCGCGACGTGACGGCTTCACGCTTATCGAACTGTTGGTCGTCATCACCATCATCGCGGTGTTGACTGGACTGATCTTTGGGATGCTGGGCCCGGTGAATGGATTGCGCGACCAGGTCAACAGCGCTTCGCGCCTGCGTCAATGGGGCGTGGCGCTCGGTGCTTATGTCGCGGACAACAGCGGCGACTTGCCGCGCCGCGGCCAGGGGGTGCAGCCGGTAGGACAAATCAATCGGCCGGAAGATTGGTTCAACGCCCTGCCGCCCTATCTCGGACAGCCGGGCTATGGCGCGCTCGTCGCTGGCGGACGGCGGCCAAGGGCGGGAGATAACTCCATTTTCGTGCGCCCGGGAGCGAAGGACCCGGGTACCACGGCTTTCCTGAGTTATGGCATGAACATGAATCTGTCACCGTGGAACCTCGCCTCGCCGACGAAGATCAGCCAGATCGAACGTCCGGCGCTTACCGTCTTCCTTGCGGAAGCGCCCGGCCAGTATTCGAGCACTTATCCGTCCGCTCAGCCCTATGGCTGTGTCGCGCCCTATCGCCAGCAGGGGAATATCCTATTTCTCGATGGCCATGTTACCGCGTTCTCGGCCAGCTATCTCGGCGTTGGCCAGGGGGACCCGCAGCGCGACGACGTCCGCTGGCTCACGGGGACGGCGAGTGATGCACAGGCCAGCAAGTATTAGCGGAGGGACGCAATATCAAACATCCAACACCCAACATCCAATGCCTGACAATCGACGCGCCTTTCTCATTCAAGCTCTGGTGGTAGTCGCGACGCTTGCGTCTGGGATGGGGGTGTGGTCGGAAGACCGCCGGCCGATTCGTGTGGCGGTGATCGGCGGGATGACGATGACGGGAATGTGGGACAAGCTCGTCGCGCAATTTGAGGCAGATACGGGCTGGAAGACGCAGTTGGTCATTACGGGACCGAAAGATGTGATTTCCGAGCCGTTCAAGCGTGGAGAGATCGATGTGCTGACCATGCACAGCGCGGACAAGACGACCGATCTCGTGGCGGATGGTTACGGCGTCAATTTGCGCCCGTGGGCGCGTAATGAGCATACGATCGTCGGACCGGCGAGCGATCCGGCCGGCATCCGGGGGATGAAAGATGGGGCGGCGGCGCTGAAGAAAATCGCGGAGGCGCACGCGCCGTTTGTGGACTTTTACGGGCCGGGCAGTCGCGAACTCACGCACAAGCTTTGGCAGCGCGCGGGGCTGAAACCGGAAGGTGATTGGGTGCTGAAAGATGAGAGCAATACGCCGCAGGAGATCGTCGCCTTTGCGGAGAAGAAACAGGCGTATGTGGTGGTCGGGCGCATCCCCGTGACGAATGGCAAGATGGCGCTTGGCAAGATGGAAGTGCTGGTGCAAGGCGATCCCGAGATGCGCCGGCCGTACGTCGTGATCGAGGCAAATCCGCAGAAGTTTCCGCAGGGGAACGCGGCGGGTGCGCGGGCGCTCGCGGATTGGCTGGCGGGTGATGCGGGCCAGAAATTCGTGCTCGATTACGGGAAGAAGGAAACCGGTGGGATTCCGCTCTTCTATCCGATCCGCGTGCCGGGCGAAGATCCCGCCAACTAAGCACGCAACAGCTTGCGCAGCCGCTGCCACGATGGCCGTGCGGCTTTTTCCGTTGCGGAGGCCATGGCTTGGTATTCGGCCAGCACCTTGCGTCCCAAGGCGGTTACTTGGGTGCCGCCACCTTGCTTCCCACCGCGCGCCAGCTCGACGAGCGGCTGGGCGAATTGCGCATTCATCGTGCGCGTCAACGCGAGGGCCTTCACATACGACATTTTCATTTCCGAAGCCGTGCGATTGAGGCTGCCGGTGCCGAGCAGAGATTCCAGCAACTGGGCCTTGCCGGGGCCGAACGCAATCTGCTCCTCGTTCATGATGCGGACGCGGACTTTCAAGGTATGCGGAGCCATGCGGTGTGTGGCGAGCATACTGGCTGCCGCCGAGGGCATCAATCTTTCACGGCGACGGTGACGTCTCCGTAATACAGCGTGCGCGAGGTCACGCCGGACGGCTGGTTTTTCCAGCCCCATTTGTAGATGCCGAGTTTGAGGTAGGCCTTCTCGTCACCGGCGTAGGCATTAGGCTCATGGACCGCATCGAGGACGAGCGCGTCGTTCTTGTAAACCTGGGTGATGGCTTGCGCGCCGGTGGCGTCGGGCGAATAGTGCAGGCGCCACTTCACCCAATGGCCGCGATCGGCCTCGGCGTTGTCCAGTGGATGTTTGGTGGTCTTGATCTGCTCCTTCGGACCGCCGCGGAGTTCGACCTGATAGGTGTTCCCGCGCAAGGCGAGCATGAAGGGCGGGCTGCCCGTGCGCATTCCGTGATGGATCTGGGTGATGCCCTCGGTCTGTTGCCCATCGAATTGAAAATCGACCGGAATGAAGGTGCTCCACTCGACGAGGTAGTCTTTCCCCGGCGCGAACAGAAACAGCCGGCTGAAGGACAGTTCGCTGCGGGGCGAGCCATTTGCGACCTTCGAATAATCATCGGTCTGTTGCATCGATACGCGAAGGCACTTCGTCGCCAGGTTCCCCGGCGCATCGACGGTGAGGGAATCCGGCGTGGGCTTTTGCTGGACGATCGTCGGGTCAATGGTGGTGTCAAACTTCGCCGCGTAGACCAGGTGGTACCCGGGGGCTGCGGTCGCGGCGTCCTTATCCTGACCAAACGACGCAGAGGCCACGGTCAGAAGCAGGCAAAGAAATCGGGGAGGAATCTTCATGCGGGACAAAGTACAAGGCCGGACTTGCAGAACAAGCGTGTCGCCAATTCCAGTCCTTCGCGTTTATTCTGATGGACTTATGTCCTCCCGCTTCCTCCCGTCTTTTCTGATTTGTGCCGCAGTAGCGTTGGCCGCCGCAGCGCACCTTCATGCCCAGGCTCCGGCGATTCCGCAGCAAAAGGAATCGGATCCCAACTTGCCGCCAAAGGGTGGCAGCTGGAGTTTGCGCGAGGCGACGGTGACGGATGCGAGCCTGCCGCGGGTATTGCTGATCGGGGATTCGATCACGAACAGTTACCTGGAGCCGGTGCGCAAGGCGTTGGCCGGGAAAGCGAACATCGATGCGTGGATCACGCCGACGACGCAGGCGGACAAGTCGCTGCCGAAGACGATCGCCGCGATTCTCGGCTGGCAGAAGTATGCGGTCGTCCATTTCAATCTCGGGCTGCATGGCTGGCAGGCGGGGCGCATTCCGGAGGGGCAATACGAGCCGCTCACGCGGCAGTTCGTGCAAAATCTGCGCGCGGGCGCACCGCAGGCCACGCTCATCTGGGCGACGATCACGCCGGTGACGGTGAAGGGCGAACCCGAAAAACTGAACCCGGACATTCAGCCGACGATCGAGGAGCACAATCGCCTGGCCCTCACGGTGATGAAATCCGAAGGGGTGGAGATCGACGACCTCGCGGGGCTGATGGCGAAGAATCTGCCGCTGGCGGCAGGCGACATGTTCCACTGGAAAGCGCCGGGCGTGGCGTTGCTCACCGAGTCGGTGATGAAATCGATCGCCAGTGCGCTGGCGAAGCCGCAGGCCAAATAACGGTCAAGAATTCGTCCGGGTTCGTAGCGCGCAAGGTGTGTGGGCCTGCCGCTCGTTGACGAAAAGTTCTACTATCGCCCTCAAAAAATGCCTTGAGGGCGATGGTAATAATGGAGTTTGAAACCTGGCAAGCGAAAACCTGTCGCGAGGCCGGCCCTCCATCTATGAAATGCCCGTCCGCGGGCGAGCCGTCGCCGCCGTCGCCGGTGGCTCCGAAATA
>NZ_JBDUCX010000159.1:0-15372 GCF_040003245.1 Chthoniobacter sp. | reverse complement strand
TGCCAGCAAGCCGAGACTCACGACTAACAAAGGGAAATGAAATGCGTTCATCGAGCAGGCTGGCCGAGGCGCATGAAATCGCTGGAGACGGTAACCGGACGATCATCCGACGCGACGACAAAACAATCCGAGCCCGGCACGGCTTCGGCCGGCAAATGGGCCTCGTAGTGGTCATTGGCAAGCTTGGTCGCGGGCACGGGCTGCCACACGCGTTTCATCCAATCCGTGCTCGGCGCGCTCCAGTAGACTTCGGCTTTCGCGATGGATCGCGGGGCGGTGATTTGGAAATGCACGTTCAGCGGATCAGCGCTCTTCTCGACGGTCACCACCGGCAACGGCTGTCCCTGGCCATTGAGATAGTAATCAAAGTAAGGGACTTCCATCGCCAGCCAGTTCGCCTTGCTGCCGCTGGGCGTGGGGAAGGGCTGGAACGCGGTCGGCACGAAAGGCTCGGTGGTCGCCTTCGGGAAGACGGTGCCGCCCGGCAGAGGAACCTTGTGGTTCGCATTAGGCGCAAACAGATGGTTCTTGGTCCCGGGAATGGCGTCGAGCGTGGCCTGCACGGCGGGCGGCCAGAAGAAGAAATCATTGGCCGCGCCCGCGGTGAAGAAGGCGGCCTTGATGCCCGGGGCGCGGCGTCCGGAATCCAGATACTTCAGCCACCGCTCGCGCTCCTCCGCCGGCATCTTTTGCAGCGTGGGCTGTTGCGAGCTGAATTCATAAAAGCCGCAGCCAAACACCGCGAAGCCGGCGCGCACCTGATCACCGGCGAGGCCGCAGACCATGGTGGTCATATAACCGCCCCACGAAATACCGACGACGCCGATGCGCGCGGTGTCCACTTCAGGTTGCGCGCGCAGGAGATAGAGCGATTGCATCGCGGAGAGCACGGCATCGAAGAGCAGGCTGGCCGTGGCATCAGGGCTCGCGACGTAGCGGCCCTCGCCGTACTTGAGCGTGTTCCAACGGCCCTTGGTCTCCGTCAGTTTCTTCGGCTCGGCAATACCCGGCAAATCCGGCGCCACGGCGACATAGCCGCGCTGTGCCCAGGCGATGGCCTTGTCCACTTCCGCACTGCCGCCGCCACCGTGCAGCACGAGCATTCCCGGGTGCTTGCCCGCCGCCTTCGGCGTCGCAATCACGGCGAAGATTTCCGCGCCTTCGCGCGAGCGAAAGACCACACGCCGCACGGTAACGCCGTCCGGTGGCGCGCCAGCGTCTGGCACTTCGCGCAGGATCTCAGGCGCGCGGCCGGTGAGATAAGGCGTGAAGGGATCTTCCCCGGCTCGCAGCGGGAGGATCGAAGACAGCGCGAGGAGGGCGACAAACAGGAAGGAGGAAATTCGCATGGGAGAAGGCATTGTGGCCAACTCCGTAGAGAGAGCAATTCGGAGATGAAAGACAAAGAGATAACAAACTCTACGAAATCGTTCAGCCCGGAGGTTATGATATAAATACGCGGCTCCCCCATGAATTCACCGCACATCTATTCCCGTCGCGATGTCTTGAAAACATCCGGCCTTGCGTTGCTAGCGACTGGCGCCGGCGTTTCGGCCGCACCATCGGCGCGCAAGCGCGTGATCGTCGCCGGCGGCGGCATTGGCGGCCTGAGTTGCGCCTACGAACTCCTGGAACGCGGGCACGATGTGACCGTGCTGGAAGCTTCGCGGCGCACGGGCGGGCATGTGAAGACGATCCGCGATCCGTTGCCGGATGGGCTTTATGCCGACGTGGGCGCGGAGCACTTCACCAAGCCGGGCTACGAGGAGTACTGGCGATACGTGAAGAAGTTCGACCTGCCCTACCTGCCCTGGAAGCGGCGGCAGGACATGTACCGGAAGATCGACAGCAAATGGTACACCGAGCAGCAGCTCGCCGACCGCGCCACGGTGGCCGCCTTCGGTTTCAACCAGCGCGAAATCGATTACATCCTCGAGCACGGGTGGACGGACTTGAGCACGCTCTACTTCGCGCCCTACCTCGCGAAATTCACCGACGAATTCCAGCCGTTCGGCGTCGGGCTCGATCACCTCGACAAAGTATTGCTCGGCGATCTGCTCGCGCAGGATGGGGCATCCGAGGCCGCCATTCGCTTCGTCGCCGGTGGAAGGCGCAGTAGCCCGCAAAAACCCGCGACGAGCAGCGATGTCTCGGCGCTCTTCCGCCTGTGGCAAGCGGCGATCGGCAAGCTGCGCGGCTTGCCGACCTTCTCGCGCAACGTCTTCCATCTCAAGGGCGGCAACCAGCTCCTGCCCGATACCTTTGCGGCAAAACTCGGCGACCGCGTGCGCAAGAATTGCCCCGTCACCGCCATCGAGCACAACGCCACCGGCGTGCGCGTGGAATACGAAGAAGGCGGCGCGAAGAAACAGCTCGCTGCCGATTACCTCGTCGTGTGCCTGTCCCCGCTGCTGCTCAACGCCATCGAGGTCACGCCCGCGTGGCCGGAGGAAAAGGCCTACGCCATCAGTCACGTGACCATCGGCATGCAATCGCGCGTGCTCTTGCAGGCAAAGACCCGCTTCTGGGAGGGTGACGTGCCGAGTATCAATCTCGAAACGGGCGATCCGAAAATGAGCCTCGTTTACCAAACGGCGGCCGACGTGCCCGGCGAGCGTAGTGTGCTCATGGGCAGCGGCCAACCGGTGGAAACATCCGAGGACGCGCTCGCCGCTTTTCGTAAATTTTATCCCGGCAAAGCCGCGGACACGATCGAGCAATGCATCGTGCACCAATGGTGGAAGGAAGAGCCCACCTGCTTCGGCTGCGAGCGGCTGGCCTTCGCTTTCGGCGAGCTCCACAAAATGTGGCCACACATCGGCTCGCCGGTGGGACGCATCTATTTCGCGGGGTCCGCCTACGACAACATGCCGCACGGGCAGGATGCGGCGACGCGCACGGGGAACCGCGTGGCGGAGGCGATTCACGCGGCGGCGTGACGACGATTTGTTCCTCGCTACCGCTGTGCCTGGTCGATGCGCCCGGCAGCGTAAGCGTCGAACACCCGCTTGATCTCGTCACGCACGCGACGGAAGACAGCGAGTTGCTCGCTCTCCGTTCCGGTCGCGTGGGCCGGGTCGTCGAACCCCCAGTGGTGACGATTTACCTGTCCGGGAAACATCGGGCAGGCCTGGTCGGCATTGCCGCAAACGGTGATGACCGTCTCGACCGACTGCTCCAGGAATTCTCCGAGGTATTTGGAATGATGCGACGAAATATCGATGCCGATTTCGGCCATGACCTTGATGGCCAGCGGATGCACGTAGCCCGCCGGCTTCGACCCTGCGCTGGCCACGCGCAGGCGATCACCCACGGCCGCGCGCAGGATGCCTTCGGCGAGATGGCTCCGGCAGGAATTGCCGGTGCAAAGAATGAGAACGAGTGGCTTGTCCATATGAGTAACAATCAGCAACAACCACTCCCTGGGGCGCATCCCGCCGCTTGCGGGAGACAAACATCCTTCGCGAGGCAATCCGTGTGTTTCCAGCCGAGGTGGAAGGCGAGAATGCCGTTCTGCTCGCTCACCCCGAGCGCCGGGAATTGCGAGACGGTGCAATCCTCGTATTCTATCTCCACTTCGAGATCATCCGCGCCGAAGATGGGGGACGCCTGTCCGAGCACACCCGCGAGTTTTCCCGGTGACAGCCGGTGGTCGAGATCTTCGGCGACCCAGGCTTGCAGCGAGCAGGTCGAGACCCGCCGCATGGTGCCACCGCAGTCAATGAAGGTCTTGTCCACGCGACCGACTTCGGTGATGTGGCCATGCGCCGGCACGAAACCGCCATCCGGCAGGACAAATCGCAGTTCGTGGTCGGGATGCTGCTCGAGGAGCGTTTTGAATTCAGAGGTCTTCATAGTTCGGTTTTCGGTTCATTATCGGCAAAGTCACAACAGTCAGGCCCGCGGATCGCACTGCACATGGGGACAGCCAGCAGCGCGCCGAGCAACGGCCCGGCCAGATAGACCCACATAGACTGGAGATGGCCGCTCACTACCGCCGGGGCCAGCGAGCGTGCGGGATTCATCGACGCGCCACAGATCGGCCCCGCGAACATGGCCTCCAGGGCGATGACCGCTCCAATGGCGATCCCCGCCGTGATCCCTTTCTCCTTCGCCCCAGTCGAGACGCTGAGGATGACAGTCATCAACAGAAACGTGAGTACCGTTTCCAGAACGAAACTCTGCATGGGCGGGCCGGACGGAAGCGTGGCGCCCAGCGTCTGGTCGCCCGGAAAAAGAGAACGCAGCAGTGCGCTGGCCGCAAATGCGCCCCCGAGCTGCGCGAGAATGAAGCCGGGCACATCGCGCCACAGGAAACGACCCGCCACCGCAAACGCCGTGGTAACGGCAGGATTGAAATGCGCGCCGCTCACATCGCCGAAGGTATAAATCATCGCCAGGACGATCAGGCCGAAGGTCAGCGCGATGCCCGGGTGAGTGATGGCTCCACCGCTCTCGTGGTTAATGACAATCGCGCCCGTGCCCGCGAAGATGAGCGCGAAGGTGCCGATGAACTCGGAAAGCAGCTTTCTCATCGACTCGGTGGGCGTGAACATCATCCGCTCCGTTATGCGTGCGCGGTTTTGCGTCCGCGTCGTTTCGGCGCCGGAGCGCAGCACTCCGCCAAGGGACCGGAACAGGATGCCAGCGCTTTGACCATGCGCCTCAGATCGGCCGTGAAAACCGTTTGCTCGCGGCAGCAGTCCTGCAAGCAGCGCATGTTTTCGGCCAGTTCCGGCGGAGGATTCGCCGGCAGCGCATAGACGATCCACGCGCCCTCGCGCCGCGTGTGAACCAGGCCGCGCTCGCGCAGGTAGGCGAGATGCTTGGAAATCTTCACCTGCGGCGCGCGCAGGATCGCCTGGAAGTGGCACACACAAAGCGGCCGGTGCGACAGCAGGTGAAGGATGCGCAAGCGAGTTTCATCGCACAGGCACTTGTAGATTTCGATCAATCTCACACCGCACCATATATACCTATATAGGTATATCCGTAAAGGAGAATATTCCTTCCCGCGATATTTCACCCGCCTCCTCAACCGGTTAGGGCAAAACGCGCGGAGCTTCGGGCCAAATAGATTTCAGCTCGTGAACAGCGAGCTTCGCGATGTAGGCGGAGCCGCCTTGGACGGTCAGGACGAGGCGGCGATTGTCCGCGGCAGGATAGAAAATGCCGGAGAAAGTCACTTCGCCACGATTGCCGAAAAGCTCTATGCTGGTGCGATCGAGCAGGGCGCGCAGGATGAGTTTTCCGTCCACGGGCGCGAGTGCGAGCGAGCGACCGAAGGCCCTGAGCCTTTTCTCCTTCACGTCGTAGGCGATCTCCTCGCCGCGCAGACTGAGGGTCACTTGCGCCGCATATTGAAGGTCGACTTCCAGATCGAGGTCCAGCAATTCGCCAGAGAATCCTTCGAGCGCGTTGTCGCCGGGTGCAAGCGCACGCGGCGGCACATCGCGGGTCTGCGCCGTGCGCCCCGCGAGATCGCGCACATCCCACGTGCGCCAGTAGAGCGCCTTGGCCGGGTCCTTCGCCTCACTCGCACTGGCCGTGCGCACCACGCGGCCATCGACGAACAATTCGACGCCCAGATTGGCCGCGAGATCGCGCGCCCCCGCCGCGAGAAAATTGATAAACGATCGCTGCACCTCAAACTCCGGCGAGAGCAGCGTCCCTTTGCTTCCCGCACCGCCGCGACCGCTCCAAGCGAGCGTGGCTCCCTCGAAACCGACGAAGCGGTCTGCGGGCTCGAACGGCTTGGGATGAAAGGCGTCGCCGGTGATTTTCCAACCACCGAGGTCCTTGCCCTCGAAGGCGCCGAAAACGATATCGGTGCGTAGCCCGACGGGTTTAGCAGGCGCCGCCGCGTCCGTCTTGATCGACGGCGGCAGGGCCGCTTTCCATCCATCGCGCAAGCGCCTTGCCATTTCCGCGAGGACGCTTTTGTTCTCCCCCTCCCCCGCGATATTCGCGTTTTCCTTGGGATCCTCCTGCTCGTCGTAAAGCTCAGTGCCCACGAGTTCGTCCTTCATGTTCTTCCACTCGGTGTAACGCCAGCGGTCGGTGCGTACGGAGCGGCCCATGAACTTCTCCTTCCCCACGCGGAGATACTGGCTGAAGACCGCCTCCTTCCATGGCTGCGCCGGATCAACGAGCAGCGGCGCGAAGCTCGTGCCCTCGAGATGCGGCGGCAACGGCAGACCCGCCAGTTCCGCGAGCGTGGGGTAGACATCGACGTACTCCACGAGCGCGGCGGTGTGCTGGCCGGCGGCCTTATGCGGCGCGCTGAGAATCAGCGGCACCCGGGTGCCCAGCTCGAAGTTCGTCATCTTCGTAAAGATGCCGTTCTCGCCGAGGTGATAGCCGTTGTCGCCCCAGAGGATGACGATGGTGTTCTCACGCAAGCCGAGGCGGTCTAGTTCATCGAGCACGCGGCCCACCTGTGCATCCATGAACGTGATGCAGGCGCGATACCCGCGGATGAGATTCAGCGCGGTTTCCTCCGGGATATCGCCCGTGGCGGGAATGCCACCGTAAGTGCGCAACTCGTAAGCATTGTGCAGCGCGGGCGTGGGGACGTTCTTCGGCGGAAAGTAATTGTCCGGCAGCTTGATGCTCTCGGCGGGATACATGTCCCAGTACTTGCGCGGACAGGTGAGCGGCAGGTGCGGCTTCACGAAACCCACGCCGAGAAAGAAAGGCTGCTCCGCCGTCTTCAATCGTCGCAAAGTCTCGATCGCCTTCTTCGCCGTCTGCCCGTCGGGATAAACGTCGTCCGGTTGATCGGCCGCTTCGAAGGGCGGGCCGCGAATGATCTTCGGCCGATCCTTTTCCGGCAACGCCTTGAGCCGGTTCAGCATGTCTTCGGATTCCTTGGTGAACCACGACTTGGACGGCACGCCATGATACCACGACGGCTCGCTCCACGATTGCGGGTCGTCGCCCGGCTCCTTTTCGCTGTGATGAAAAACCTTCCCCAGCGACACGGTGTGCCAGCCGTTGTCCATGAAAAGCTGCGGTAGCGTCAGCACATCAGGCATCTGCGGCCGGAGGAAGTGCTGGTTGTCGAAAACCTTCGTCGTGTCCGGGCGCGCTCCGGACAGCAGGCTGGAACGCGAGGCATTGCAGACCGCCACCTGGCAATAGGCGTGCTCAAACACGAGCCCACGCGAGGCCAGGCGATCGATATTCGGGGACTGCACTTGCTTCGCGCCGTAGCAGCCGAGATCTGGACGCAAGTCGTCGACGACGACGAAAAGGACGTTGGGCTTTTTGTCCGCGGCGAAAAGGCCCAAGGGCGCGCCTAGCGAAAGCAGAACCAGAATCCGTGTCAGAAGAAGTTTGTCCATGCGGGGAAATTGGCTAATCAGAAGCGGCTTGGGCGGTGAAGTGTGTTGGCGTCGCACGCCCGCCACTAGAACCAACCCAACGTCCACCCAGTTGCCGTGAAATTTTTCCGCCCCCTCCTTTCCCTTTCGCTCGCGCTGCTCCCGCTGTCGCTTTCCCTGGCCGAAGACGCCCCGAAGACCGACCCGCGCTACCCCTTCCGCACCGACTTCGCGAACGCCAATCTGCCATGGTATCAGCCCAAGCCGCTGGAGTTTCCGCCGCACCATTCGGACCGGCGCATCGGTGGAACCTTGATCAGCGCGGATTACGTCCATCGCAGCGGGCAATTCCGGACGAGCAAGACAGGGGAGATCGTGGATTTCACCATGCCACCCTACGCCTCGGTGCATTATCTCCTCTCCGAGGCCGACCTGCGCGACGTCCCACTCGGGACGGATTACCTTTTCTTCCTCAACGACGACGGGCACGGCCATTTCACGCGACTGGCCACAATGGAGGAGCAGTTCACCATGGATGCGAGCCATAGCTTTACCTATCGGCTCGACGAGGTGAAACTCGCCGAGGGCAAGTTGCTCACCACCAAGCAGAGCATTCCGAAAAACCTGCCCGAGGTGGGCAAGGCCGAGTTGCACGTCAACGCCGCGACGCGCGTGTGGAAAGACGACCAGCAGATCAAACTCGAGGATCTCCAACCCGGCGACGTGCTGCTCTACAATCTCACCGGCCGCACCGCCGCCAGCCCCGGCACATGCACGGATATCTGGGTCGGCGTGGAAACCCATAAAAAGACGATCGAGCAGCAGATGGCGAAACATGCCGCTTTCGTCAAGCTTCGCGGCTTGCCCGGCTGGATCGACAAGACCGAGGGCAACAAGCTCACCATCACCTTCTTCAGCGACGATGTCCCCGCATTCAAGAAGACGTGGACAGACGATCTCGTCGTGGGCAAGGACGTCGCCGTGACCGTGGCGAACGACGAATTGCGGCCGTGGAATCCGCCGGTGGACAAGGAAAAATCCAGCATCCTCGAAGTGCAAAAGGTACCCACCGAGTGCTACGGCTGCAGCGGCGTGCGCGTGGTGGTGCAGGTGGCCTATATGCTCGAGGGCTTCCGCCGCGGGCATTGCATCCGGCTCTTCGGCGCCGGGTGGCCGGTGAAGGACCCGCCCTACGGCGAGAATCTCATGAACTACGGCTACCGGGGCGACACCAACACCGAAATCATGGAGAACACCGCCAAGGAATATCCGCTCCAGTTCCCGTATCGCACCGATTACAGCAACGAGAATCTGCCCTGGTTCAAGTTCCGCGCGGGCGAAAAGCCGCCGTCGTATTCCGAGCATCGCGTCCTCGGCGAACTCGTGAAGGTCGACGCCGAGAAGCGCACCGGCCAGTTCCGCACCGACCGCACGGGGGAGACGGTCGAGTTCACGCTCCTGCCCGGTGGCAACGTACAATACCTCAATGCGAACTCCGCGCTCGCCGACATCCCGCTCGGCACGCGCTGCACCTTCAGCCTGTATCAGGACAACGCTGGCGCCTTCACCCAGGCTTGGGCTGTGACCGATGATTTCAGCCATCTCGCCTCCAACTCCACGAAGTACCGCGTCACCGCGCTGAACCTCGCCGAGGGGCGCATCGACGTCGGCTGGCAGCTCGCGAAGATGAAGAACTACAACGGCGACATGGAGCAGACGCCCGACCTCGGCCAGCACATCCTGCTCGTCACCCCCGAGACGCGCGTGTGGAAGGGAGACCTGCAAGTGAAACTCGCGGACCTCGCCGTCGGCGACCTTATCCTCGCCGATGTCAGCGGTGAGCAAGCCGGCCAGCCTTCGCATTGCACCGATATCTGGATCGGCGAGGACACCCACAAGGCCGTCACCGAACGGCAAAGCAAAAAACTCACCTCGGCGAAGAAGTAGACGAGGTATTGCCCCTGTCCTAAAGCCCCATTTTTCCAAAGAAATGCCCCTCCCGCGTGCTTTCCCTGCCGTGCATCGCAGCGTCCTATTCTCCCTTTGTTACGTAGTCGCGCCGGCGGCGGCGCTTCTGGCTGTCGCGGCTCCGCAGGCGAGCGCCGCGGTGCCGGGGCAGGAAAATCTGGAAAAGGTCGCGCGTCCTTTTTTTCGGGAGCACTGCAACAAGTGCCACGGCGAGAAGAAGCAGAAAGGCGACTTACGGGTGGACAACCTGACCATCGATTTCGATTCTCCCAAGATCATGGGCCACTGGGAGGAGATCATGAACCGCATCAACTCCGGCGACATGCCACCGGACGATGTGGACAAGCGGCCCAAGCCCGACGACATCGTCCGCGTTTCCGAATTCATCTCCGGCCAGCTCGTCGAGGCCGATTCCGCGCGGCAATCTTCCGCCGGCGAGCGCGTGGCTTTCCGCCGGCTCACTCGTGAGGAATACGCCAACTCCGTGCACGATCTGCTCGGCGTGAATTACGATTTCACCGACCCGACCGGCCTGCCCGAAGACCCCGACTGGCACGGCATCCAGCGCATCGGCTCGGTGCTCACGCTCTCACCGGCGCACGTCGAGAAGTACCTCGCCGCTGCCGATTCGCTCTTGAACGAAGCGCTCTCGCTCGGGCCTGCGCCACAGCGCGAACTGGTGCATTGGTCGCCCTTTGAAATCCGCGGCTGGAAGAGTTTTCAAAAGGAATACGAGGCCCGCGGCCTCGCGGAAAAAGTGCGGGTGGACCTCGTGCCAAACAACGGCGCGCTCGACGATCGCACGATCAATATCAAGACCGCCGGTGAATACATCGTGCGGGTGAAACTCAGTGGCCTGCGCCCGGAAGGCGGCCGCGCCCCACGCCTGCGGCTCTACGCCGCGGATATCGGCCGCACGCTTTTCGAGCAGGATATCGAGGCGCCGGAGGACAAGCCGGTGACCATCGAGTTCCGCGCGCATCTGCCCGTCGGACAGCACCCGGTGCACATCGTCAACTCCGTCCCGGGGCCGAATCCCGAGGCGCGCCGTTCCCGCGCGACCGGCACCCCGAACATCTTCACCGGTCTCCAGTCGCGGGTGCCGTGGCAGATGAAATTCACCGACGACAACGGGAAGCCGATCCTGCCTTTCCTGCTCGTCGACTCGATCGAATGGGACGGCCCGATCGTCAATTCCTGGCCCACGGCCTCGCACCAGCAGATCTTCTTCGGTGGCGAAAGCGCGACCAAGGATGCCGCTTACGCTCGCGAGATCGTGAAGCGCTTTGCCGAACGCGCCTGGCGCCGCCCGGTGACCGCCGAGGAACTCGACCGTTACCTCAAGCTCGTCGATAAAGCGCAGCAGCTTGGCGATAATTTTGAGACGTCGGTGAAGACTGCGCTCTCCGCCGTGATGTGCTCGAAGAGCTTCCTTTACATCGAGGAAGGCAAGGTCGCCACACCCTCGCAGAAGCTCACCGACTGGGAGCTCGCCTCGCGCCTTTCCTATTTCCTCTGGAGCAGCATGCCGGATGAGCGTCTGCTCGCCACCGCGCGCTCCGGCCAGCTGCACGAGCGTGAGACGCTACGCGCCGAAGTGCGCCGCATGCTCGCCGATCCCAAGGCCGAGGAATTTGCCACGAGCTTCCCGCGCCAATGGCTGCAATTGCGCCGCGTGGGCATGTTCCCGCCGGACAAGGTCCTGTATCCCGATTACGACGAGAATCTCGAGAAGAGCATGATCGGTGAGACGGTCGGCTTCTTCGGCGATGTGCTCAAGCGCAACGCCAGCCTACGTGAATTTCTCGATTCCAACTGGACGCTGGTCAACGAACGCCTCGCGAAATTCTACGGCATCGAAGGCGTGCAGGGCGACGGCTTCCAGCGCGTCGCACTCAAGCCGGAGGACCATCGCGGCGGCCTGCTCACGCAAGCGGCGGTGCTCAGCCTTACCTCCGACGGCACGCGGCACCGCCCAGTGCATCGAGGCGTGTGGGTGCTCGAGTCGATCATCGGCAAGCCGCCACCTCCGCCGCCCGCCAATGTCCCGGCACTGACCACGCCGGACGCGAATGCACCCAAGACTACCGTGCGCCAAAAGCTAGAGGCCCATCGCTCCGACGCCAATTGCAACGCCTGCCATCGCCGCATCGATCCACTCGGCATCGCCTTCGACAATTATGATGCCATCGGCCACTGGCGCACCGTCGAGACGGTGACCGCCGGCGTCGGCGACAACCCAGCGCTCGACCCGAGCGGCGAACTCTACGATGGCCGCACCTTCAAAGACGCAAAGGAATTGAAGAAGATCCTCGTCGACGACACGGACAAGTTTGCGACCGCCTTCACCGAGAAGCTCGCCACCTACGCCCTGCGCCGCGGCACCACCTTTTCCGATCGCAACGAACTGCGTCACGTAACCGAGCGAGCCAAGGCCAGCGATTACAAACTCGCCTCGCTCATCGAAGAGCTCGTGACCAGCGACATTTTCCAGAAGCGTTGAGGGTGCCGAAAAATGACAGCGCGTGGCTCAACGCTGGCCGGCCTTTTCGGATTGGTCTCGCTCGCCGCCTCGATCGCTTCCGGCGCGACGATTGAAGTGCGGCCGGGCGTTTCCGCGCTTGCGGATGCAGTAGCGCGTGCGGTCGAAGGCGACACGCTGGCGCTGGCGCCAGGAATTTATCGCGAGCACGTGCATATCGACAAACGGCTGACTCTGCGCGGCCAGGCCAGCGCCGTGCTCGACGGCTCGGAAGAGCTTCGCGCCACATGGTCGCCAGCGGGCGACGCCGTCTTCTCCACGTCGGTAAAAAAGCGTCATTACGGCCTGCTGGTCGATGGCAAATTCGTCGCCGAAGTGCGTTCCGACCGCGCACAAGGCAAGGGAGACTGGCATTGGAAGACCTTGCTCGCAAAAGGGCCCCCGCTGAGCGGCTTCACGCAGATTCGCGCCCTGTGGATGTATGATCCGGAGACGAACAGAATCCACGCGCATTTTGAAAACGGCGCAGCACCCGATGGGCTCGCCTTGTCATGGCTGCGCTCCGATGCGCCTCTTTTGACGATCGCCGGGGCCAAGGGCGTGGTGGTGGAAGGGCTGACCTTCGCCCATGGCTTCCAGGCGATTACCGTAACCGATCACGCGGCCGAGGCGGTCGTTCGCGGCTGTAAGATTACTTCGTATGAAGACACCGGCATCGTCCTCACAGGGGGAGCGGCGCGCTGTACGATCGAGGACTGCGAGATCACGCGCGGATCATACGAGGATTGGCAACCCAGCCAGGAACACGACCGGGCGAACTACGAGATCTGGCGCATCCACAAGGATGTGGGCCGTTATGACCGGGTGGGCATCGACATCGTCCGCGCCGGGGCCGGCAACCGGATCCTGCGCAACCATCTGGACCGCGTCTTCGATGGCATCTGCATTGGCGACTCGAGTTGCGAGTCTCTCGACAAACCGTTAATCGATCCCGATCACGGTCGCGGTACAGAAATCGCGGAAAACGTGATCGAAAACACGCGCGACTCCGGCATCGAACTCGGCGTGGGCTGTATCGAGGTGAACGTGCACCACAACACCCTCCGCCGCACGCACGGCGGGCTGCGCTTCAAGGCGCCGCGCATCGGCCCGGTCTTCATCCATCATAACCGGCTCATCGACGGCGCCCCTTTCAACATGTGGTTCAGCATGGATGCCTCACCGGCGGAAGGTTTCGTCTATCACAACACCATCGTGGGCGGACACTCGGCGGCCCTGCAGTTTTTTTCCTTCAATACCCACCGCAATTTCGGCGCGCCCAAGTGGCGGTTCATCAACAATCTCGTGCTCGGCAAAGAGCCCTTCTTTGAGCGCGGCGACCGCACGCCGAAACCGGATTTTACCGCCGAACACAATGTCGTGACCGCGACGATCCCCTCGGAATCCGGCCGCACTGCCATCGACGCCGGAATGGATCTTTCGACCTATCTCGGAGGAAAGCCTTTGCCCGGCTGCGAGCCGGGATACTTCCAAGACAAAGCGCCCGACGCGGGCGCGGATGAACAGCAGGGCCACTAATATGAAAACCCCTTCTCTCCCGCTCCTCCATCGCCGGCAATTCCTTCGGGGCTTGGGTGCGGCCGCCACCTGGCCGGTGTTGCAGGGCGCCGCGCCACTGCGTGCCGCCACGGGTAAGCCCACGCTGCATGTCTACCCGGACTACGGCTGGCTGCGCGGTTTCGGCATGGTGCCGTCGTGGGGCGCGAACATCGTGGAGGCGTGGCAACTTTACGACGGCGCGCGTTTCCGTGAAGAGGTCGCGCTCGCGAAACAAGTCCACGCGAATGGCATCCGCCTGTGGTTCGAATACGCGGCGTGGAAAACCGACCCGGACAAGATGACCGCGCGCTTTCTCGATGCCGTGGCGGGCATTGCCGAGAATGGCATGAAGGTGATGCCTTGTCTCTTCAACCACTGGCACGACAGGAAGCTCGACTACGGCGGCACTTCGGCTGCGGGAGATTGGACTCCGCATCTCGAGTACGTAAAGACCATCACCACCGCATTGAAAGACGACGATCGCGTCTTCATCTGGGATCTCTGCAACGAACCCGGCTCGCGCGATCCCAACACGCCGGAAGTGAAGTGGCTGACCGCCATCGCCGCCCAAGCGCGAGAGTGCGGCGTGCGCCAGCCCATTACCATCGGCACCATGTCTGGCCCGAATATCATGGCGTTCGCACCGCTCGTCGATGTGCTCAACGGCCACCCCTACGGCCATCACCGCAACAACCTCGAGGCGCTCATCACCTCCTTCACGGCGATGAGCAAGGAAACAGGCAAGCCCTTCATCGTCAACGAGACCATCCCCGGCGCGCTGGACGATCTCGTGCGCGCCGAAGTGGCCCGCTTTTACACCGAGATGCTGTCCGCCGCCGGCTTCGGCTGGATGGGTTGGGTCATCCGCGAGGGCAAAGCCATCGCCACCACCCGCGAACTCCACGATGGCAACGGCATCGAAGGCGGCGGCTACCACCCCTTCTTTACCAAGGAAGGCAAGCTGCGCGACGGCCTCGATTTCCTCACCGAACCCCCTAAACGGCGTCCCCCTTGGGAAAAAGCCTGATTGTAATCTGAACGCCTGGGTAAACTTTTCGTTAAGGAAACGCCCCCCACGCTGATTTTATACCGTAACCACCATGAGCAATTTCATCTCCCAAAAGTGGCTCCTCAATCGCCGGCACTTCCTCCGCGGCATCGGCGCCACCGTCGCCCTCCCCTTGCTCAATGCGATGCTCCCCTTCCGCGCCAGTGCCGCGGCCGCTCTCGACAAGCCCCGCCGCAGCGTCTTCGTCTACATCCCGAATGGCGTGAACGGCATGAGCTGGCAGGTGCCAAAGTCGGGCCGCGACTACGAACTTTCCGCCTCGCTCCAGCCCCTCGCCAAGCATCGCGAGGACTTCACCATTTTCAGCGGCCTGCATCACCCGAACGGCATCGGCCAGGCGCACGTCTGCGCCGATACCTGGCTCACTGGCGCGAAGATCGACGCCCAGAGCGCGCGCAAATACGAGAACACCGTCTCCGTCGACCAGGTCATGGCCGAGGTCACCGAGAAGCACACCCGCTTCTCCTCGCTCGAGCTTTCCATCTCCTCGGGCACAGGCCGTCCGCTCAATACCAACACGCTCGCCTTTTCGCGCGACGGCGTGCCACTCCCGGCGGAGGACAACCCGCGCAACGTTTTCAACCGCCTCTTCGGCGAAGAGCAGGGCGGCCTCGCCGCGCAACGCGCCCGCCTCGGCAAGCGCCGCAGCGTGCTCGATGCCGTGCTCGACGACGCCAGTGCCCTGCGCCGCGAACTCGGAAGCGACGACCGCAGCAAGCTCGACGAATATCTCCACTCCGTGCGCGACGTGGAGCAGCGCACCGAGCGCCTCGACGCCTGGCTCGATATTCCCAAGCCCGCAGTCGACAAGAACATCGCCGCGCCTTTCCAGCGCGACGTCCCCAAGGCCAAGGCCGGCGAATACTGGCGCACGATGTTCGACCTCATCGTCCTCGCCCTGCGCACGGACATGACGCGCGTGGTCACCT